>JASLRF010000076.1 GCA_030744095.1 Pirellulaceae bacterium
GCGGTTTGACGCGGCTCTAGTTCAACGGCGTCGTCGAACTTCACAATTTTAACGCCACCGTGGCCGTGCGGTTGAATCTCGAATGTCCGGCGGACCGCTGAATGATTTGTCAATCTAACTTCCAGGTCCGTTTCTTCGGCGGTCGCGACTTTCGCACCGTACGGGTAAAACACGGCCCATTGTTCATCGATGCCGTAGTTGGGATCGTCCCAGGGAAACAGCTCACGCAGCGTCTCGATCCGGTCACGATAACGTGATTCTAGGTAATCGAGTTCATCCTTGGAGAATTCGAAGACCCAAGGGATATGCTCGTTCACCAGCCACGGCTTGCCATTGGCGTTGCGGACCATGCTGAGACATTTCAGGAAGCCATCGTCTTCGTGTACGAGGTTGCGGTTGAGCACGCAGTAGTCGTCAATACCGGACGGCGCGAAGGCATCACCAATAAAGAAAATTGGCCGCTCGTTGGCCTTCTTCGCCAACACGGCGCCGTGATAGTATGCCTGTCCGGGAAAATAGAAAAACGTGAGATCAAATTCGTGCCATTTCATTGTCTGGCCTTCACCCATCACGGTCACCTCGTCAATGGGATTGGCCGTCATGGCAGGCATGTGATACGCCTCGGGGCGTTCCAGGATGTCTTCATATTCCGCAGTCGCGTAGACGGGACAACCAAACACCTCGGCAGCCGCTTGCACGGCGTCGGTATGATCGTCGTGATAATGCGTAACGAAGATACCCTCGACCGTGGTAATCAGTTTCTTTACCAAGAGATCTTTAACGGCGTCGATTACACCTTGGTTGCCGCAGTCGATCAGAAAGCCGGTGCCGGTGTCGGAGATGAGCAGCCGGCTCGTCGACTTCTCGAACACCCAGTTGGGTGTCTGCTGGTGATTCGCGTAGGGCATCAGTTCGACATTGGCTCCTGAACCGAGCACTCGCTGGCCACACAAACGCATCCGCTTTTCCTTGAAGTACCAGTGCAACGCGTTGGTTGACAGATAATTGTGATAGAGCCTCTGGACGCGGCTGGTCAGCTTTGTAATGGCGGCTTGGGGGTCACGGATCATCGGCCCGCGGGCCGGCACGATCAGGTCCGGCTTGGCCTCGGCAACTTTCTTCAAACTGGTCACGAGGCTCGCCAGGCGACTTCCATAACCGTGATACCCACGAATGTTGGCTTCCGGAATAGCGTCTTGAAAACTGTACAAGTCCAACAGCTGGCCATCGCCGTAGATCAGGTCGCCCGTAAAGGCGATTGTCTTGCCATCCAGTTCAACGATATAGCTTGCCGCGCCGCGAGTGTAGCCTGGCGTGGGGATCGTACGAATCGTAAGTCCTCGCCAGGAGATCTCCTGATCCTCTTCCGCCCATTGTGCGACGGCCAACGGTTGGGCAACGACTTTGGTCGATTGCTGGCCATAGTCGTGGAATCGCTTGGTGGTGAACGCATCCCAAAACTCTTGCGACTGCTCGAGCCAATAACGCTCGCCCGTTGGCGCGACAATCTTGACACCGGACTCGGCAGCGCTGCGTGCCGCCCAAACGACATCGCGGCGACCGTGGGTGAGCAGTAGAAGTTCCGCCGCGGGGGCGTTCTCCTTTGTCGCGCCGTAAACAATCAACTGTCCTTCGCCGCGTGTGACCACTGCGCCGTTGACGGGCCCCCGCAGAAACACGAGCCCAGCGGGCAGCGATTCATCGCACCAGGCCGGACTTGACAAGACCAAGGCGATCAGCAAGAAGCAAGAGGATTGTCGATTCATGGCAGTGGGCTCGTGCGGACGGGAGTTGGTATTACGGGCTGATCATCGTTCTTCGCGCAGCAAACAACGATTATGACTTCTTCTTCGGCCGAAAGACAGCAACTTTGGTTTCATCCGTCGTCAGGAAGGGACCTTCAATCAAATCGATGCAATAGGGGATCGCGGGGAAGACTGCGTCCAGGCATTCGCGGATTGCTTTTGGTTGTCCGGGCAAGTTGACGATCAACGTGCCGCCTCGAATCACAGCGGTCTGGCGCGAGAGAATCGCTGTCGGCACGGCACGTAACGACACTTGCCGCATCAATTCGCCGAAGCCGGGCATCACCTTTTCGCCGACCGCTTCGGTGGCCTCGGGCGTCACGTCCCTATTGGCTGGGCCAGTCCCGCCGGTCGTAATCACCAAACAACAGAGCTGGTCGTCACAAAGTTCGCGCAAGGCCCGTTCAATAATACTTTGGTCGTCTGAAATCACTCGCGCGACCGCTTCCCAGGGCGAAGTCAGAATCTCCGTCAAGTACTCGCGAATTGCGGGGCCACCTCGGTCTTCATACTCGCCGCGGCTAGCCCGATCCGACACAGTCACGATCCCAATTCTCGCCGTCGCGTCGCTCATCGGCCAAGTTCCTTGGCCAGTTTTCCGGCGTTTTAGACGTTTCGCAATGCTTCGAGCACGGCGCTCGAGTGCACCGAGACCGCTCGGCCAACCTTGTCTGAATAAAAATAGTCAGACGTCAGCGACTGGATGTTGCCGTCGAAGATCACACCCACTAATTCGGCATCACGATTTATGACCGGGCTACCCGAATTGCCGCCAATGATGTCCGCCGTGCAGACAAAATTGAATGGTGTGTCCAGGTTCAGTTTTTCCTTCCGAGCGTGCCACCTCTTGGGCAATTCCCAAGGATCAGTGCTACCGTGATTGTCTTCATGCTCGAATGCACCGCCGATCGTCGTCATCGGAGCGACCGGTTTGGATTTTTCTTCATAGCCTTTGACGGGGCCAAAGGCCAGGCGCAACGTAAACGTAGCGTCGGGATAGGTATCAGTACCTTGCACGGCGAACTGCGCATCGGCGATCTGCGAATACGCTTGCCGTTCGGTCTCGCCGACTTCTTCACCGATCTTTCTGAGCCGCCGACTTTCGGCGTCCAGCATACGGGCCAACTGAATCATTGTGTCAGTTGATGCATCGATGGCGGCCTGCCCGCCCTTGGCGAGTTTCTTTCGTTGGGCGACGTCCGTCAGTTTGGAACCTGCCAGCAGTTCCGCCGCACGTGCCTGGGGGCTCTTGGTGGCCAGGATCTGTTGAGACAACGGATGATCGCCCCCGCGGCGTTCGACGAACAGCGAGATCGAATCGGCGAATTTGGTCAGTTCCAAGTCCGGATAAATCGGTGCCGGCGAAAAGAGCTGCATTTCGAGTGACTGGCGGCCAGCCTCGGAGAACCCCGCCAATCGTTCACTGTTCGGCTTCTGATCTTCGGCGGCCATCGTGACCAACGTGCTGGCAATCGAATAGACCTGGCCGGCCAAGCCACCGGTTTGGCCCAGCACAGCGGCTTTTTTTGACTGGACTTCTTCGATTGCTTTCCAAGCGTCGGCGTATTTCTTGAGCTCCGGGTCCGCCTCGACTTTCGATCGCAGTGCGTTCTCCGACGACTCTTTTTGTGCCATGAAACCAGGATCCTGCAATCCTTGAATCATGCCGGTAAATGCCTTCCGTGAGTTTTGAAGGCCAAATAATTCATCCTTGGCGCGGCGCTTTTGTTCATCACCTTCAAATCCGAATTGCTGAAAGAGAATCTCGCGACGGTGCAAAAAGCTCAACACATAGGGCAGGTAATGATCGCGTTGATATTTGAGCGCTGCCGTCGTGAAGATTCGCTGCGTCCGTCCCGGGTTTCCAGAAACGAACACCAATTCGCCGTCGGCGGCCCCGTTTTCTGATATCTTCAGGAAGTTGTCAATTCCGGCTGGTTTGCCATCTTCGTAAACACGAAAGATGCAGACGTCGAGACAGTAGCGAGGATATTCAAAGTTATCCGCATCGCCGCCGAAGAACGCGATACCCGCTTCTGGCGCCCAGACCAGCCGCACATCGGTGTACTTCTTGTAGCGGTACAGATGATAGCGGGCACCACCGTACAGCGTCACGACATCGCTGCGAAGGCCAGTGCTGTCCAGCGATTCCTTTTCGATCTCGGAAGTGACCGCGCGGCGCGCGGCAAACGCCTCGCCCGGTGCCATGCCTGGCTTCACCGCGGCATTGACGCGTTTGGTAACGTTTTCAATCGAGACTAGCTGGTTCAGTTCCAAGTCCGGGGCGGCAATTTCTTTGTCCCAGCTAGTCGCATAGAAGCCGTCTCGGTAGTAGTTATTCTCTGCCGTGGAGACTTTGTGCAACGTATCAGCGCCGACGTGGTGGT
Source organism: Pirellulaceae bacterium (assembly GCA_030744095.1). The sequence continues at coordinate 4,193 of JASLRF010000076.1, forward strand.
TCGTCAGAACCAATCCGGTGCTGGAAACAAATGACGCGGACCCACCCGAGTTGAAGCGAACTGAGGAGAGCATCACGTGCTTCGACCAGGCGTCCGTTGGCTCGAAATCATGAGCTTCCTTCAAATGTTTCTTGGGTAGGGCGTTAAACAGCCACATCCCTTCGTCGGCAGAGGCAGACGCCCCGATTGCTCCCAAAGCGACCAGCAGAGTTACGAAACGAGTGAAAAGAGAGTTGACATTCATCGTTGACCACCTGTCCTGATTTTCCTAACGTGTACGCTTCCTTGACACGACCTTGAATTAAGCTGACGCGGTTGAGGAATCGAATCGGCACCGCTGGATGGCGCGATTCGAGCCACCGGCGCTTTGCCCCACTTGATGCGAAAGACCGATGTCCTCATGAGTCAAACAGATCATACCGCACCATCGCAGGAGAAGAAACGACCCGCCGAGATGACGATTGCCGCTGTCTCACTGGGCATTATTCTCTCGATTGTGATGGGCGCCGCCAACGTCTATCTGGGCCTGAAGGCCGGTATGACGGTCTCCGCATCAATTCCCGCGGCCGTGATTGCGATGGGTATTCTTCGCGGCATTTTAGGCAGAAAATCGCCTCTGGAGTCAAATCTGGTGCAAACTGCTGCTTCGGCAGGCGAGTCCTTGGCGGCTGGCATCATCTTCACAATGCCGGCGCTGATCCTGGCCGGCATCTGGTCTGAATTTGATTTTTGGATCACTTCTTTGATCGCGCTCGCCGGCGGCCTGTTCGGTGTCCTGTTGATGATCCCCATGCGGCGCGTCTTTATCCTGGACAATGAAGAGCTCAAATACCCCGAGGGCGTGGCGTGCGCCGAAGTCTTGCGAGCTGGAGCCGGTGAGGAGCAGGGCGGCGATGACGAGTCGAGCGGTGTCTTGTTTGTCGTGCTGGGAATCGCGGTGGGCGGTCTTTTCAAGTTTGCCATTTCCTTCCTGGGATTGTTGAGAGGTGCTGTGGAAGGCGCGGTCGCAACGGGTGCACGCGTTTTCTACTTCGGCTGTGATATTTCGCCCGCGCTGTTGGCCGTGGGGTACATTGTCGGGCTGCCGATCGCGATCCAGATCTTTATCGGCGGTGCCATCGGTTGGCTGATTGGCATTCCACTGTTGGGAACCATCGGCGTCGAGGCGGAGACTCCAGCGGACTTGGCCTGGACATTGTGGAGCACCAAGATTCGGTACATGGGCGTTGGGGCGATGCTGGTCGGCGGCGTTGTTTCGATTTGGCACGTGCGCCATGGGTTCTGCACTTTCTGAGAACAGGTTAGGCTATGCGGCCATGTTGATCAGGGTTTCCGCGAGTTGGGTTATTTTTGGTGGGAGCGGCCAGAGGTCGGTGAGCATCGATAATTCATTTTGG
>JASLRF010000077.1 GCA_030744095.1 Pirellulaceae bacterium
GAGCGCAAGTTTGCGATATGCGGCCGAAATATCCCGATCCGATGCATCGCGCGCAACGTTTAGGACTTCGTAATAGTCTCGTTTGCTTGCCATCGTTGCTGGGGCGGCTCTTCAATTGACTAAAAAACGGGCCACCTTGCGGTGGCCCGTCGCAACGTTCCTTTCGATAGGCCGACTTGGGTGCCGACCGGATTGAAACCCTCTAGCGGACACTGCCTTCGATCCGCTGTTTGTCCTTGTCTTCCTGCTCCAGGTTGGTGACCAACGCTTCGGTCGTGAGCAATAAACCAGAAATGCTGGCCGCATTGCTCAACGCCGATCGGACCACCTTGACGGGGTCAATAATTCCTGCTTTGAACATGTCGGTATAGGCACCGGTGTTGGCGTCATAGCCGACGTTTCTTGCCTTCTGCCGCGCGTCGTCGGCGACGACCGAACCATCGATGCCGCAGTTGTCGGCGATTTGGCGAAGCGGAGCATCCAACGCCTTTAGTACGATATCGACGCCGATCTTCTCATCGCCTTTGGCAGATGCACGGGCTTCCTGAACGGCTTCGGTGCATCGCAGTAAGGCAACTCCACCACCGGGCAAAATGCCTTCTTCTACGGCTGCGCGGGTCGCGTGCAGGGCATCTTCGACACGAGCCTTCTTCTGTTTCATGTCGGCTTCCGTCTCGGCACCGACAGAGATTACTGCAACACCACCCGCCAACTTGGCAAGCCGCTCTTGGAATTTCTCTTTGTCGTATTCGCTGTCCACCTGGTCGATCTGGCTGCGAATCTGCTTGATGCGATGATCAATATCGGCCCGATCGCCAGCACCTTCAACCAACGTCGTGCTGCTCTTGTCTACGACGATCTTCTTGGAGCGCCCAAGCTGATCAAGTGTCAGATTCTCAAGCTGTAGGCCGAGGTCTTCACTGATCATCGTGCCACCCGTCAGGATGCCGATGTCACCCAACATGGCTTTGCGGCGATCGCCAAATCCGGGAGCCTTGACCGCACAGACGTTCAACACCCCACGCAGCTTGTTGACGACCAGCAAGGTGAGTGCCTCTGCTTCCACGTCTTCAGCAATGATCAACAGCGGCTTACCGGTTTGACCTACCTTCTCCAGAATCGGCACCAACTCACGGATGTTCCCGATTTTCTTCTCGTGAATCAGAATATAGGCGTCTTCGAGAAGACAGTCCATTTCGGTCGAACGGTTGATGAAATACGGCGAAACGTAACCTTTGTCGAATTGCATTCCGTCGACAAATTCCACTTTGGTATCCGCGGTCTTGCCTTCTTCCACCGTGATCACGCCGTCTTTGCCTACCCGTTCCAGCGCGTTTGCCAGTTCGTCTCCAATCGCCATGTCGTTGTTCGCACTGATGGCACCAACACTGGCAACTTCATCACGGCTCGTGACGGGCTTACCCATTTTGACCAATTTCGCTTCGGCAGCGTCAACTGCGATCTCGATTCCACGGCGAAGCGCTGTGGGATTGCTGCCTGCAACGACATTTCGCAGACCTTCTTTGAAAATCGCACGCGCCAACACGGTGGCCGTTGTCGTGCCGTCGCCGGCGATGTCCGACGTCTTTTGAGCGACTTCAACAACGAGCTTTGCGCCCATGTTCTCGAATCGATCTTCCAATTCAATTTCTTTGGCGACCGTTACACCGTCTTTGGTGACGGTCGGACCACCGAACGACTTGTCAATAATCACGTTGCGCCCAGTCGGGCCCATCGTAACTGCAACTGTGTCGGCAAGCTTATCCACACCGCGCAACATTCTTGATCGGGCGTGATCTTCAAACAGAAGTTGTTTTGCCACTGGGAATGACCTTTATTAAAAAGTTTGGTTGATATCGGATCGGGCAGATGTCAGACGACCTTTGCCAAGATGTCGCTTTCCCGCAGAATCTTGACTTCGTCGCCATTGAATTCAATGTCCATGCCGCCGTACTTTCCGTAGATCACTTCGTCTTTGACAGCCACTGACAACTCACCCCGCTGGCCATTGTCCAGCAAGCGTCCAGGTCCTATCGCCACAACCGTCCCGCGTTGCGGTTTCTCTTGGGCCGAATCTGGGAGCACGATGCCACCAGCGGTCGTCTGTTCGGCATCGATCGGTTTGACAACCACGCGATCGTCCAGGGGACGGATATTGATTTTCGCCATCGCTGTTTTCCTTACGTCTATCGATGTTTAAAGGTTGTTTTGTGTGATTCCGTGAATCGCGACCGTCTACATCATGCCGGGCATACCACCCATGCCACCCATGCCGCCCATGCCTGGCATACCGCCACCCATACCACCCATGCCGCCCATGTCGGGCATACCACCGCCCATTCCGCCGTGATGGTCATGGTGATCATCCCCTGCTTCTTCCTCTTGTGGTATCTCCGTGATCAAGGCAGACGTCGTAAGCAGCAACGAGGCCACGCTGGCGGCGTTCTGGATCGCGGTGCAAACCACTTTGGCAGGATCAATGACGCCGGCGGCGGTCAGATCGCCGTAGCTGTCCTTGTCTGCGTTGTAGCCTTCGGTCTTGTTCTTCAACTGACGCACGCGATTAACGACGACGGCACCGTCCTGGCCGGCATTATCGGCGATCGCTCGTAGAGGCTGATCGAGAACATTCTTGATGATCGTCGCACCGAGTTTCATGTCGCCTTCGAGCTTGAGCCTCGCGACGGCTCTTTCAGCTCGGATCAACGCCACACCACCTCCCGTGACCACCCCCGATTCCAACGCCGCCTGTGTGGCAGATTTGGCATCTTCGATCAGTGCTTTGCGTTCTTTCATCTCGGTTTCCGTTGCCGCACCCACACTGATTTGGGCCACGCCACCAGCGAGTTTCGCCAACCGCTCTTGCAACTTCTCACGATCGTATTCGCTATCGGTGATTTCGATCTCGTTTCGGATCTGCTGAACACGACCCTGAATTGCGTCTTTCTTGCCAGAACCGCCAACGATGACGGTTTCTTCTGACGAGATCTTGACTTTCTTGACCCGACCAAGATCTTTCAGAGTAACGCTCTCCAGTTCAATTCCAAGGTCCTTAAAGATCGGCTCGCCACCGGTCAGAATGCCGAGGTCACCCAGCATGGCCTTGCGTCGATCGCCGTAGCCCGGCGCCTTGACGGCACAGACCTGCAGAATGCCACGCATCTTGTTCACAACCAAGGTGGCTAAGGCTTCGCCTTCGACATCTTCGGCGACGATCAGCAACGGCTTATTAGCCTTGCTGATGGCTTCCAGCAACGGGATCAGCTTCTTATTCGACGAGATCTTCTCTTCAAATAACAGGATGTAGCAGTTCTCCAACTCGACTGTCACATCGTCCTGGTTGGTGACGAAGTGCGGCGAAAGGAAGCCGCGATCGAACTGCATCCCTTCGACGACGTCGACTGTGGTTTCACTGCTTCGCCCTTCTTCCACCGTGATCACGCCATCCTTGCCCACCTTCAGGAACGCGTCGGCTAGGACATTTCCAATCGTGGGATCGTTGTTGCCTGCGATGGTGGCAACCTGTTGGATTTCCTTCTTATTCTTTCCTGAGACCGGAGTGGCGCTTTTGGAGATTTCCGCCGTAACGGCTTCGGTTGCCTTGGCGATCCCTCGTGAAAGTGCCATCGGGTCCGCACCAGCCGCGACCATCTTCAGGCCTTCCCGATAGATCGCCTCGGACAGCACCGTTGCGGTGGTCGTGCCATCGCCGGCGACATCGTTAGTTTTGCTGGCTGCTTCTTTAACCAATTGAGCGCCCAGGTTTTCTTCTGGATCGTCCAGGTCGATGTCCTCCGCGACGGTCACACCGTCCTTGGTGACCTTCGGGGAGCCCCAACCTTTGTCCAGCACAGCATTTCGACCGCGTGGTCCAAGAGTGCTTCGGACTGCTCTTGCAAGTTTCGTGACACCCGCCAGCAAGGGCTGCCGGGCTTTGTCGTCAAACACCATTTGTTTCGCCACGTCCGCATTCCTCCAATTAGATCGCAGGGAGAGTATTCGTTTGACCAAGCAGGCATTAGAGCCCACCTTTGATCAGCAGTTTTCCTGGCGTATTGTATTGCGTTGTCGGCACGCACTTTTGGCAGGCCGAAATGAATGAGCGACCCATATATGCAATGACTGTGCCAATGCATGTGGCGTTGTGCTAAGCCGCTTGTAGAAAGGGAGATAGGAGTTTCGTGCTGAAGCATCCAATCTTCCACCCGTCGGAACGAAGTTATGCTGGGTGTCAATTTGGCAGACTCCGCTCGGCGATCCGTTTGGCTACCAACGTCCTAAATTTGTGCTAGATTTCGTCAAACACCAAGCCCAGAAAGGGGTTGTGATGTCGATTTATGACGACTCGTTCAGCGAAGATCCAAAAAAAACACCGCAAAAGCCGGCAGACCAAGTTCGCCCGGAACAGCTGGCCGCACCCCCACCGACACCCGTCGGCGGGGGAATGGCCGCTGACGACCCCCAGGAACCCGATTCGCCACGTCGCCGCGGTTGTGGCTGCAGATCCTGCCTGCTCGTCTTTCTCGCGATCGGCTTGATAAGCGTTACGATATGCGGAATCGGCGGATATCTGGGGTTCAAACGCGCGCCGGGGTGGGCGCATGACGCAATTGTCGCCGCCGTGAACGATTCGGACCTCGACGCCAAAACTAAAGAAGAAATCACGGGAGAAATGGACCGGCTTCTGGAGGAGTACATAGCGGGCAACGTGCCCAGCGACCAGTTCATTGAAGCCCTGGAAGAGCTCGGAAATTCTCCCGTTTTGGTTCTGATCTTGGCCTATGCGGCGATGGAAAGCTACGTCGAACCATCGGGGTTGTCGGACGACGAAAAGGCGGACGCCAAAATTGCCTTTCAGCGCGTTGCGCGTGGCACGTTTGAGGACCTGATTGACCCGGATGATCTCGAAGAGGCACTTGATTTCATTTCGAAAAAGGACTTTAACGGGAACCGACAGCTCAAGAGCCGCGTGTCTGATGAGGACCTTCGAGCGCTCGTCAGAGAATGCAACCGTGTCGCAGACGATGCCGAGATCCCTAATGAGCGGTATCAGGTTGATGTTGCCGCCGAGGTCAAACGAATTGTTGATCGAGCCGTGGGGATCATTCCCGACGATGTTCCGGAGGTAGACGGCGTGGATTCGCCGCCGT
>JASLRF010000078.1 GCA_030744095.1 Pirellulaceae bacterium
CTTCTTGCGTTGCAATCTTGACACCCTCCGTGATCCATCCCTGGGAGACGATTTTCACTGACTGGCAACAGTGAAACAAAACTGCCCTCCAAAAACTAGCTCAGTTCACCAGGAAATGCCAACTTTGGCGCGGCCTAGAGCGGCGGTGTCCTCTGACGTGATCACCAAGCTGCCATCGGGTGCGAACGACATATTGATCGGCGGCGGTGTGGCATTTTGCTTTTTTTCGCGCTGGGCAAGGAATCGTTGCAGCAGCTCTTCGTTGGATGGTTCTGTTGGCACAGCTGGTAATTTGGGAGCGGTTTCGGGAGACACCGCTTTTGGTGCAGTTGAGGGTGATGCGGGTGGGTCGGCGGATTCATTCGCTGGTGCCTGTTTCGGAGAGTCTTGTTTTGCTGGATTCTCAGCCACCGGAGTCTTTGCCACTGGGTCTTTGGTCTCTGGGTCTTTGGTCTCTGGGTCTTTTGCCACTGGGTCTTTTGCCGCGGCCGCATCGTCCGGTGCGGCTGGGCTCAGCAGGGCAACTTCGAGCAACTTACTGCGAGGTTGGCTGGGTGCCGTGTGCACTTCCTTCGAGGCCGCCGGTGACGACGAATTCGGCTGATCAGACTCTTGTTCGCCTGGTGTTTGTTCTTTCGGCTCGGGGAGATCCGGGAGGTTCAGTTCGTTTGGCAACAGCGATGGCCAGGCACGCCTGAGGTTATCCAGGAACTCGGCCGCGTCTTCGGGAGCGATGGTCGAGAGTACGCGGACCTTTTCCGGATTGCCACCTTGTGGCGGCAATTCACCCAGCTTTACCAAAAGTTGCATGACGGCTTCGACTTCCTGTTCGTTTGCCCATAACAGCAACATGTTGTTTTGTATGTCCGCATCAACGCGAAACTCGTCGTTATTGGTATCTTCTTTCTCCTGTCTGCCGTACCGACTGGAATAGTAATCGTAGTAGCTAGATTGCCCCTGCTTCTCTTCTTCTCCGACCATCATGAATTCGACGGTGCCTGCCACATAGTCCGCAGCCAGTCGTCGCAAACGGATGACTTCGAAATGGCGGCTATTTCCGTCAAGTCGTTGTACCAACTGGCGGATCGTCGCCTGGTCAACGAGCGAGCCGTAGACGATTAATGCGTTGTTTTTCTCGTCCACATCCAAATGCGTATTTGGTTCAAGGTCGCCCAAGTCTTCCAATGTCCTGGCGAGCGCCGTCGGGTCCACGTTGTTCAGTCGATAGATTTCCATTTGATTGGGTTTCGCCAACAGCGAGTCAGTTCGATCCGGTCTGACATCCAATGCTAAGATGGCCTGTGAAATGATGGCCATCTTGTCCGGCGGCGCATGTGCTAGAATACTGTTCTTGCGCTTGTTCACCACCAGATTCACGGGCGCTTCTTTTTTGGCCGCGGGCGGCGTTTTTTGACCACCTCGCTGTGCCATTTGTTGAGCCATCTGCTGTTGCTGTTGCTGCAACGCGCGCATCTGACTGGAGGACAGCGGAGCTGCCGGTGCCTTTTTGGCTTGCAATCCAAGCAGTGTTTCGAGTTCGGGCAACACGTCCGAAGCGCGGGCGTGGAGCAGAACGAACTCCTCGACCAAAGGGCTCTCGCCGCTGTTGGACTGTTCTTGTTTGAGCAGCGCATTGATTTCACGCAAGTTGATTGCCGCGTCCATCCCTTCGAGCCGATTGGTGTTTCTCAGGGCAACCAGTTTTCCATTTGGACTGAGCATCGGTTGGAGTTCTTCGGCCGACTCCTCGGCCAGCAGCCAATCCAACGAGAACGAGACTTTGACGAACTTATATGGTTGTTCGGTGGCAAATTGATCGAGATCGTCTGCCTGGATTCTCGGCACCATGGCAGGATTCAATTTTGCAATGGCGACCACTGAGAGAACATCACCATTTTCCAACAGCGTAAATCCACGCGCAAGCAAATGCCGATTGATCAGGTCTCGCGTTTCCACAACGGTGTATTCGCGCTGTGTTGTCAGATTCAAGAAGTCTTTGGGCAGCTCTTGCCAGTCAAGGCTCATTCTTGAAATGGTGGCCAACCAGTCAAGCACATCGGGCCACGTTTGATAGCGAAAGTTAAACTTGATCAAGCCGTCACCGTTCGGCTTGGCGTTTAGCTCGTCAGGGTTCGCTGGCATCGGTGGTTTGTCAGGACGCGTGAGGACTTTCGGCTCCTCTTCCTTTCCCTTCTTCGCCTTGTCTTCGTCAGCTTTCTTCTTCTTCTTGCTCTCGTCGCCCTCTTTCTTGGGTGGGGTTGGTCTTCCCGAACGCGCCGGCGGGGCACCTCTGGGGGTTGGCGTGCCACTCGGAACCACCATCGGTTTGCCATCTGGGCCAACGATGACAGTCTTCACACTGCTGCCGCTCGACGGGGCGACTTGGATTGTGGACTCCTGCGCGAACATGCAAGGAGCGGAGATGAAAACAATCACTAACACGAAGATGACATCGCGTTGTCGCATGGTATTGCTTTCTTGGGAAGAGCTGCGGGTGTTCGAGACCACCCGTCATTATGGCCACTTTGAAACGGTACGCAACAGATAGTCCCTTCCTGGCCTTTGCCTTCTCTCTTTACGCGCAACCAGGTAAGTCGGCGTTTGCGTCCGTTTTGTGCACGAAAAATCGCATCACGATTTCGTAGTGCCCTGTAAATCGCGGCTAGTTGTCATGTTGGCAGGCGTTGTTGGACCTAATCTTGCGAGATTTCAATGTTCTGATCGACGGCCACTTGGTTCAACACCTGGGTCGAGCGATCTGGCCAGTGCACGACGATACGTTCGATTGCGTCATGCGTTCCGAGTCCGAATGTCACGGGCAATTCACATTGCGACAGGTAGCTGCGCGTTGGTGCAACTTGACGTCGAAATGTCTGTTCGCCGCACGTGACTTCGATCCAAGCGCCAATCGCGTCGACGTTGCATCGCGTTCCAACAAGCCGAATCCGCGACCAGTGATGCTCTTGCTGCTGATCGTTTCGCAGGAGTCGGGGTGGTCCGCCGACTTGAAGCAACAGCACGTCCAAGTCGCCGTCTTCATCAATGTCTGCGTATGCGGCACCACGGCCGACCATCCGCCGCGCGAAATCGGGGCCGCACTTGTCAGCATCAACCTTCTGGAATTCGGTCCTCGTGTCAGGACCACAATTCCAGAACAGCTGCGGTGGCTGCTCGTAATGCTGGCTTGCCTGCACCTTGTTGATCTCGTCCTCCAGATGGCCGTTGGCTGCCAAGAGATCCAAGCGGCCATCCAAGTCGTAATCAAAAAAGAACAAGCCGAATGTCAATTCCAGTCGCGTGGCAGGCCCGAGTCCAGTGGAGATGGCGGCGTCTACAAACTGTAGCGGATCCTCATTGGCACAATACAGCGAAGTCATTTCGTTGGCGAAGTTCCCAATCGCCACACCCAGGGTCTTGTCGTTGCGAAAATAACTGACGTCGATTCCCATGGCGCCGCGGGCGTTTCCGGCAGAGTCAAAACCAATTCCTGCAATACTCCCGACTTCGTGAAAAGTGCCGTCGTGTTGATTGTGAAAGAGGAAGTTCTGCACGGTGTCGTTGGAAACGATGAGATCCATCCAGCCATCTCGATCCAGATCAATCGTGGCCACACCCATCGACTTGGCCATGGGGACGCCCGTCGCCGGGTTCTTTACTTGGATCCCTGCCGTCGCCGAGACATCGGTGAATTGCCCGTCGCCATCATTTCGGTACAAACAAGGAAAGGTCCCTTCGAAGGCAGTTGGAGGGCCGTAGGCGCGGCCCACGCCAGTCAGCTGAAAGTTCTGGCTGAGGTCGGTCTCTTTCGACCACTGTACGTAGTTGCAAACGAACAGGTCCAGCCGACTATCGTTGTTGTAGTCGAGCCACGCGCAGCTACTTCCCCAGGCCGAATCGTCTCCGGAAACATTCGCTGTGTCCGTGATATCGGTGAACTTGCCTTGATCATTGCGAAACAGTTTGTTCGGCCCCACCACAGAAATAAACAGATCAGTATCACCGTCGTTATCAAAATCACCGAAGGCGCAACCCATACCATAGAACGAAACATCTAAGCCGACATCGATGGTCACGTCGTCGAACTGTCCGGTGCCGTCATTGCGAAAAAGCTTCATTGAGGTGGATTTCACCGGAGACCGTGGATCCCATGGCCAACGCGTTGCGTTGACGAGCAGAATGTCTTGGTCGCCATCGGAGTCGTAGTCCAGAAATCCGCCGCCGCCGCCCATTGTTTCCGGGAGTAGCTTGTCGCCGTACGCGCCGTTCTCGTGGATGAAGTCGATCCCTGCTGCCTTCGTGATATCGATAAACTTCACCTCCGGTGCTTCGGCGGGTGGCCGTGAACGGATCTTCGGCATCGATACAATCGTCTTGACCTCGACTGGATGGGGCTTCGGTTGCGTCAGCCAGTATGCGATCGCTCCGCCGATGGCGATCAGCACGACAATCACCAGTAGCGACGCGCGGAGCGCCACGCCGATGACTGCGTCATCATGCGCCTCATCGAATTGGCCGGTATCAGTCGATATTTGATCTTTGGGAGGTGGCTTCTTCATGGCTTGGTCTCCGTTTCCGGTGAATCAACCGGCGACTAGTTGTTAGTCTCCTTATGGTCGGAGACTTGTCGTATTTGAGTCGAGTCTTAGCGACCAACGGGAGCGTGCCCAAGACGGGCACGTTCCCTATTTGGCCGCGGCACTGCCGCGTTAGGCAATTCTGGGGCACCAGATTCTGGGGCACCAGCGCGATGCAAAGAGTAAATCACCAGCGATTCTGCGGCGTGGTCTGCCGCTGCGCTTTTCTGCCGAGCGAGGGTGACGGCCTGGTCACCCGCATTGTCATCAGATTTGTAGCGGGCATGATCGCGCCGATGTTTCGCGGCGCGCTGCTGGTCATCAAGCCGCGTGTAGAGCAGCGCCAAGTTGTAATGCGCGGTGACATTTTCCGCGTCAATCCGCAGCGTCTTCTCAAATTGCTCGACAGCCTGCCGCAGAAGTGCGTCCTTTACATCACGTCGGTCTGGACCGTTTTGCTGGTTGGCTTGATCGAACAACGTCATGCCCAACAGATTGATGACCTGGTAATCCAAACTAAAATCGAAATCACGATCAGGGATCCTCGTGTCCAAGACACTGCGAAAACTAGTAGCCGCCTCGGCCAAATAGCCTTGCTCGCGATTCACTAACCCGCTCAGCCAAGCCATGGTCCAGGGCGG
>JASLRF010000079.1 GCA_030744095.1 Pirellulaceae bacterium
TTGCGCCGACGCGAAGAGGATCCGAATGCAGCGATGTGTGTTGTAGTTCCACCCCTTTGGATGGAACGTGACGCGAGGCTGGGCCGAACCTCCCTTCGATCAGTTCCCATTCAGCTTGGTTGACCCATGAATGCTGACGAGGGAGTGTGCGAAACCAGGCGTAAAACACCACCGCCCAGACGACACCGACCAAGGAAAAGATCCGAAACACCCAACGCCAGTGAAAATAGTCCAATAACTCGCCAGTCATCTTCATTGTCATGACAGCGCCAACCGACATCGAAACTGTAAGGATCGAGCTGACAAATCCACGGCGACCGATCGGGAACCAATCCTTTACGACTTGAGCCGCATTCGGAACCAAACCGGCTTGGGCTAGCCCAAATGAAAATCTCGAGGCAATCATCTGAAAGAGTGACGACACGGCGGCAGTCCAGACGGAGAAGACCGACCACAGTATGCTCAGGATCGGCAGCGACGCGCGCGTACCCAGGCGATTCCCCAGCCATCCACCCGGGATCTGGCAAAGCAGATAGCCGAGTGAAAACGCGCCCAAAACCAACCCCATCTGCGCGTCATCGAAATCCAGGTCTTCTTGAATCGTCGTATTGGCCACCGCGATACAGTGACGTGTCAGGTAGGCGCTACCGGCAGCAATCCCCAGAAGCACCAATACACCGAAACGCACCGACGTTGGCCGTTGCCGCGGCGTCAAGGGGGTTTCTGCCGTATTGGGACTGTAAGTCGGATCCAAGATAATGCTTCCCAGTCTCTTCCGCTCCCGCATCGCCGGCGGCCGTGAGATGGTCAGGCGGAACGCGTAACGAATCTCGGCTTCGTTGTCTTGAGTGTTGTCAACAATTCTGTTGTTGATCGTAATGATCTGGCGCACGAATCAGTCAACCTGATCGAATAACGTTTTAACCCATCGCAATGCACACCGCGAATTGCTGCGGACTCCAAACAACTGAAATCAACCGTTCTCGCCGGTCTTGAGTCTAGCTTGGGGATATGCGCGTTCGGTGCGCGTATGTTTTTCGAGCGACAGTGTACCGACCGCAGGTTGGTCGGGGAGCGTACCAAATTCGGGCACGTTCCCTATTTGGCTGCGGCACTGCCTCGGTTCATTCGCAGTTGGATTCGACGCCGCCCAGCGACGCTTGATGCCAGAGCCCATTGTTGCACCAGCGGCGCCCCCTACCCTTTTTGCGAGAATTGACGCCTGTAACCATTCCAACGGTCATCTCGTGGTGATGCGATTCGTAAGACACTTCCCACAACGGCAGTTGGAATGGCCCTTTTGATCTTTTCTAGATAAGAACGGCTTACCACATCGCTTCACTCTGACACATACCACCCGTTGATCCAGCCATTCGACCGCTACGTGAAACAGGAAAACGTCGTCGCGGGTTGGCCCACACGAAGTATGCTTTTAACGCCACTTGTTGACACCACGAGAACAGTATCGACTGGCCACTGAAATGAAGCGCAAACAGAAAAAACAGCCCAAAAACAAGAAACGGCGAGCCTCTGCGGCAAGAAAGAGACCGCAACGGCACGACAGCGCCGAAGCCTTGTCGTCGGCAGTCCAGTTGCATAATGCTGGCCGGATATCTGAGGCGGAGAGAGCATACAGAATGGTCCTAGAAGTCTCGCCGCACGAGCCCGACGCCCTGCATTTGTTGGGCGTCCTCTCACATCAATCGGGCAAAAGAGAAGTTGCCGTCGAACTGATCCGTAAAGCGATTTCCGTCAAACCCGAATTTGTTGACGCGCACAACAATCTCGGTAGCGTACTCAAGGACCAGGGACAGTTGAACGAGGCGGAGGAGGCCTACCGGCAGGCGGTTTCCTTGAAGCCGGATTGGGCGGATGCGCACAACAATCTGGGCGCCGTGCTGAAGGACCAGGGGAAGTTCGACGAAGCCGTGGAAGTCTACCGCCAGGCGATTGCCTTGAAACGGAATTTTGCCGACGCGCACAACAACCTCGGTGCCGTGTTCAAAGCCCAGGGACATCTTACACAAGCCGTCGAGAGTTACCGCCAAGCCATCTCGCTGAACCCACGACACTGCATCGCATATTACAACCTCGGCATCGTCTTGAAGGAACAGGGAAAGCTCGACGAAGCCGTTAACGCCTACAGCAAGGCCACCACGCTTCAACCAGGTCTGGCCACCGCGCACAACAACCTCGGTTGCGTGTTAAAGCAACAGGGAAAGCTGGCCGAGGCTGTTGGCGCCTTCCGCAAGGCCATCTCTCTGAAATCAGACCATGCGGACGCGCACTGCAATCTGGGCGTCGTGTTGATGGACCAAGGCAATCTGGCCGAAGCCGTTGTGGCCTGCCGCATGGCGATCACCATCAGACCTGACCATGCTGATGCCCACGAACGCCTCGGAAGGCTGTTGTCCCTGATGGGACAAACGGATCAGGCGATGGACGTTTATCGAAACTGGCTTAGCTATGATGAAAGCAATCCCGTCGCCCTGCACATGCTAGCCGCCTGCAAAGGACGGGACGCACCGGAACGAGCATCAGACGGGTACCTGCAGTTGGTGTTTGACGGGCTGGCGAATAGCTTCGAGCAAAACCTGAAATCTCTGGATTATTGCGCACCCGAATTACTGGCGGCAGCCATCTCGAAGGAAGTTACCGTAGCCGAAGAGCAATGTGACATCCTCGATGCTGGATGTGGAACGGGTCTCTGCGGGCCGTACCTGCGGCCCTACGCACGACACCTGGTGGGCGTCGATCTGTCGACGGGCATGCTGCGTAAGGCGACAGAGCGTGGTATTTATGACGACCTTGTCACTTCCGAACTCACCGAATATCTGAGCGGCTGCTTCGATGCCTACGACATCATCGTCGCCGCCGACACGCTCGTCTATTTCGGTGATCTGAAACCGCTGCTCGCGGGCGCTGCCAACGCACTCCGACCGAATGGTCTACTCGTGGTCAGTGCGGAAAGTCGTCACGACGATGAGGTGGCGCGTGGCTTCCTGTTACAACAACATGGCCGCTACTGCCATACGGCAGAGTATCTCAAGCAAACTCTGACTGACGCCGGACTAACCGTCCGTTCCGTTGCTCTCGCGACCTTGCGGATGGAATGCGGCCGTCCTGTATGTGGCATAATTGCACTGGCACGTAACCTGTTGAAGAACGCATGATGTATGATGTTCGGGTGCCACAAGCGCGTTTCGTCCCGGCACGACGATCACCACTACTTGCCGGCTTCTTGGCGTTCGATTGCCTTCTTCTTCGGAGAAACACTGCCATGCGACAACTAACAACTGTCTTTGTCCTTTGCACCATAGTCGGCGCGGCAGCGGTCAATGCTGTCTCCGCCGTGGAAACCGAGACGCATGTGCTGATCGTCGTTGGCCCCAGTAACCACCCGCCGGGCAGCCACGAAGTGGCTGCCGGTGGGCGATTGATCCAACACTGTTTGAACGAGGCGGAGAACGTAGCGGAGCTGAGAGCCCAGGTCGTCTACAAATGGCCAGACGACGAACGTATGCTTGATACTGCGGACACTGTGGTCTTTATCGGCGACACTTTTCCGCCAAATCGCTTTCCCAGATCCGGTACGATTCTCGACAAACTGGGATTGATGATGAATCGCGGTTGCGGCATCGTATGCGTTCACTACGCGACTGGATTGCGGGGAGGCGATGTTGCTGATGACGGTGAACATCCGCTGCTCCATTGGATGGGAGGATATTTCGCAACGCGTTGTCCTCACCATCAGTCCATCGCGAAGATTTATCAAAATGCGACAATCACGCCGGCAGCCCCCAATCATCCAGTTTCACGTGGCTGGAAAGCGTTTACGTTGCACGACGAACCGTACATCAACAACTACTTCGGCAACGACGGCAACCAGCTTGCCTCGAACGTCACCGCCCTGGCGACGTCGATGCTACCGCCCGAGAAACCGAAACGTGAAATTGTTTCGTGGTGCGTCGAGCGAGATGATCGTGGGCGAGGATTCGGGATTGTCATGCCACACTTCTATCGCAGCTGGAAGATCGACGACCTGCGCATGTTCATCCTTAATGGAATCGTCTGGACGACAAGACGGCAAGTACCGCCAACGGGTGTCCAGTCTACATTGCCAAAGCTGACATCATTTGAGCCAGCGTCGGTCGAACCATAGCCTCGACGGCGAACGGCCAGCCCACCGGCAACTACAATACCGGCAACTGGGGGATCTTCGGACTAGCGGCATTTGCATCTGCGAGATTCTTGACCAACTGGTAGATGAGTTTGGTTAAATACGAACTCGCCGCATTGTCGTCAAAACTCGACCCCACTTTTCCGGCGTCGCCGAATTCGCGAATCTGGATGTTGATGGGAACTTCACCCAAAAAAGGCACGCCAAGTTCTTCGGCGCTGGCCCGCGCACCGCCGCTGCCAAAGATGTCGTACTTCTTGTCGCAATCGGGGCAGACAAAGCCGCTCATATTTTCGATCATGCCCAGCACGTCGATGTTCACCTTGCGGAACATCGCAATCGCTTTGATGGCATCCAACAGTGCAACTTCCTGTGGTGTGCACACGACCACTGCACCTGTCAGTGGCAGAAGTTGCGAGAGTGTCAACGCAATATCACCGGTGCCGGGCGGCATATCGATGATCAAATAGTCCAGCTCGCCCCAATTCGTGTCCCGAAGAAACTGCGTGATGGCGCCGTGCAACATGGGACCACGCCAGACCACGGCTTCGCCCGGCGGCACCATGAACCCCATCGACATGACAGGCATCCCATCGGCATCCACTGGCTTGATCCGGTTGTCGACAACTTCTGGATGTTGGTTCACACCCAACAGATGCGGAATGCTGGGACCATACACATCAGCGTCCATCAGGCCCACACTGGCACCGGCTCGCTTCAAACCGAGCGCGATACTAGCGGCCATGGTACTCTTGCCGACGCCACCTTTCCCAGATGCGATTGCGATCACGCTTTTGGCCATCAGGTTGATCTCACCGATCGGTTTTGGCGCGCGATCAAGCACGGTGCGATTGACCACAACTTCTGAGAGCCGGGGCAGTCTTGCCTGCAAGCATTCTTGGAGGTCGGTGACCGCATCCTGCCAGATGGGAGCTGCCCATGTCGTCAGTGCCAGCGTCAAGGAGAGATGATCGCCATCAATCTTGATGTCTTGAATCTGCTCCATATGCAGTGCATTGCGACCCGTCTCCGGATCGGCGAAATCCGCCAACGCAGCCTCCACGGCTGCTTGATCAACTTGTCCTGCGGACATGATGTTTCCTTTCCTTCTGCTTATATTCAGTGATTCATGTATCTCGCCAAGGCAAGCGATCCCAAATGCTCTGGCGAATTCCGACCAGCGGTCGGCATACCTGATCGAAATGGCGTTCGGCCAAACGAATGATCGTCGACATGTCGCGGGTGGAGACGGCCACGTGGACAGCACCGGCCTCGCGGACCAGCCATTGACATGACGCCAATGGGCGGTCGCACGTCACCGCAACTCGCGTCAGTGGAAACCTGCTTCGCACATCCTGTAAACGTTCGACGATTGACTCCAGATTTGATTCGTTTAATTCGAGCACGACGAAACTGGCAGGTGCTAGATCCAGATGCTGCCAACAGTCGTCCAGGCTCTGGGCAACCACAAGCTGCCGATGATTTCGCGCCAATCCCCACCG
>JASLRF010000080.1 GCA_030744095.1 Pirellulaceae bacterium
CGGTCTTGTATTGCAATTCGCGCCAGCGGGTCATTTTGATTTCGACGTTGCTGGCAGTTCGCTGATAAGGCTTCCACGACCGATTGTGATCGACCATGAACATCCAAATCGTTGAAATCAACATCAGCAGACCAGACACTGCGAACAGACGATGCAGCAGCTTTTGATCGTAAAATGTTCGTTCGGTTGCAGGCATGGTTCCGTTTCCGCGGTGAGGCAGTCGCCTAAAAGTTCAAAAAATACTCGGGAATCGAAATGAAATACTTCAAGTTTAAAGGAGACCAACGTGCCAGCATCTTGATTGGCAACAGTGCCATCACCAAGATCAAGTTAGATAGCACCATGAATCGCAAGAAGCCCATTTTGACGAACAACTGGCGGAAGAATTTGCTGTATAAGACCATTGCCGGTGGGAGGAAGGCAAAATAGCCAACCAGGCAAATAATCCCCGGTGATTCGCGGACAACGATCCAAACGATATTCGAGAATATGCCGGCACCCTCCGGAGCTTTGGGCCGTTCCATGCCAAGCGCCTGGATCCAAAAATACTCCGAAAGATCGACGTTGTTCAGCGCTTCAACTTTATGCACGTCCCACGTCTCGTAGAACCCGAAGAAGTTCCAATTTGGTCCGCGGAGAAACGTCCCCATCACGATCAGGGTCACCCATAAAACCAGGAACCCGAATTGGAACGTGCAATAGGCGAATTTGCGTTGGTTAATCGTGTAATAGCCGTTCCCATCTTTGTTAAAGTCGATGTAGGGAATTGCCATCAGGCCGAACACGATCATGCTGGGCAAGACCACACCTGCCATCCAGGGGTCAAAGTAAACCAACATTTCTTGTAGGCCAAGGAAGTACCAGGGCGCTTTCGACGGGTTGGGAGTCTTAACCGTGCTGGCGGGTTCTTCCAACGGCGCTTGCAACGCGACCGCCCAGACGATGAGCACGGCTGTCAAGACAACCATGCAGATCAGTTCGATGTAGACTAAATCGGGCCAGACGAGCACTTTTTCATCGTCAAGCGACTCTAACAATGGTTCGCCATTGGCGAGCCGCCGGTCATTCTGCACGGCCCGATAGGTGGCGAGCCAAGTAAAGAAACCGAGCAAGTAAACCATGGCCACGATCGGTACGTTATCGGGCTTGGTCACAATCTGAGCAAAGTCGAAATCTGTCAGCGAAAGACCCATGAAAAGCAGGGACAGATTCAAGCCGGTCCAGGCGACCATCGGTTTGACAAAGAAATTGCGCGCGAGAAACAGCAGGGCCAAGATCAAAAGCGTTCCCACGGTATAGACCATCGGCCCCATGATCTGATCGATCATGGTCCGGATGCCGCCTGGCACTGCCAGCACGGAAACGCCACCGCCTAACGCCAACGCACCCATGGTGGTGAACACCAACGCCACAACCAACCAGATGTGCGCCGTCGTGAGCGCGAGGCCCGATGCCTTGAAGAAAGTGCGAGCTCGCCCGGTTTGCCACAAGAACAGGGCAGCCGTCGCGTTCATTGCCGCGAGCGCCAAGTAGTAACATCCGATAAACCCGGAAACTCCTTGAAGGAACTCCGCGGTGTTGTGTCCATGCATGGCGTCGGTGCCGTTGGGTCTTGACTTCGAGCCAAACGAAGCCGCGTTTAGGGTAGGTTGACGTAGACCATCTGTCCGGCCGATTTCGGCCGACAAGCAGGTCCCGATCGTTGGTTAAAGCGGACCGCTGATGCCGCCGTCCTTGCGGATACGCCAAAAGTGGATCGCGAGCAACAATGAAGCTCCCAGAGGAATTGCAATGCAGTGAAGTACGTAAAAGCGATTCAGGGTCTCTTCGCCGACGAAGCGGGCACCGAGCAAGCCGAAACGCGCATCCGAGGCGTTGGTGATCATGTCAATGCCGTCCAGTGTCAGCAGCGCCGCGCCTGGGCCCTCGTGGCCAAGAATCGGCGTCGCTCGTGCCATGTTCGAGCCGACTGTGATGGCCCAGATCGCCAGTTGATCCCATGGCAAAAGATAACCTGTGAACGACAATAGCAACGTCAACAACAGCAGTATCACCCCGATTACCCAATTGAATTCACGAGGTGGTTTATAGCTTCCAGTCAAAAAGACGCGGTACATGTGCAGCCAGACCGTGATCACCATGGCATGGGCTGCCCAACGATGCAGTTCGCGCAGAATCCCCAATGAGGTAACGTCGCGCAGCGCCGTGATGTCGGCATAGGCCCACTCCAACGTTGGACGATAATAGAACATCAACAGCACGCCGGTCACTGTTTCGACCAGAAACAGAAAGAACGTGATCCCACCCATGCACCAGGTGAAGCTCAATGCAATCCCCTGCTTCTTGATCGAAACGGGATGCAAGTGCAAGAAGAAGTTTGTCAGCATCACGACAACTCGGTTCCGTCGATCGACGGGAGCCGGATGCCGAAAAATACTCTTCCAGATCTGCGATTCGCGAATGATTTGGTCGATCGAAGGCATCTTACTTACTTCAAGATGAGGTTGGCCGCAAAGGTATTTATCAGTGAGTCAGAGGAGGCGGCTCGACGTAAAGCAAATGGAATTGCGCCTGCCAACGCTCCCCTGTGTGGGAGCTAAACCGTTACGTACGAGGCCGTGTTGGCCCACTGTCCGATTTCTTCTTTGTATGTGCGACTCTTGTCCACTTCCAATTGGCCATCGTCGGCCAAACGGATCGCGTACCGTTCCAAAGGCCGAGGCGCTGGCCCTTCAAAGTTGACTCCATCTTTATAAAAACCGCTGCCATGACAGGGGCACTTGAATTTCTGTTCGCCTTCCAGCCAGTTCGGTGTGCAACCCAAATGAGTACACACCGACTGCAACGCAACAATCTGCGGAACACCGTCATATTCAGTTCGGACAATCCAGACGCCGAATTGCGCTTTGAACTTCGAGGCAACTTGGCCTGGGGCAAGGTCGTCCGGAAAACCCACTTTGAATTTTGTTGGCGGCTCGGTCAGAATATTGGGGAACATAAAGCGAGCCGTGCCGAGCAACCACAGCAGGTTCGTCACAATCAACGTGCCAAAACCAAATCCAACTGCCGAACTCAAGTAGATGCCGACCGAAGCGATCGTCAATGCCAGGAAACCTCGTCGGTCCGCCTGAGCTCCCGCGCCAGCTGGCGTCTTCGCGTAGGCCGGCTTGGCAGGCATTGGTGGCGCTTCGAGTTTCTTCTTGCCAGCCGGTAGCGTCTTGCCTTGGGCAGCCGCTTCCGCTTTGGAAATCGGGCCAGGCTTCTTTGAAGAACGGGCCGCAGCCAAAATACTTGCTGTGTCTTTCGGACCAGAGGCTTTGGCAGGGGATCCTTTGGCAGCCTTTTTGGCCACGCCTGCCTTAGCTGCCGATTTGGCGACCACTTTAGCGGCTGGTTTGGCCGGAGCCGTCGCCGCAGACTTTTCTCCGCGTGCTGCCGCAAGCATCTCTTCCACGGACATTTGCCCTGGCTTCTTCTTTGAGCCTGCCGCCGCAGGTTTGGCGGGCGCTGCGGCACTTGTGTCGGACACGCCCGTGGCTTCTGACTTCTCGCCACGGGCCGCAGCTAACATCTCCTCGACCGACATCTGGCCTGGTTTCTTACCAGATGCTGGCTTGTTGGCCGGAGCAGCCTTGGCGGGAGTTTCGGTCGAGTCCGCTGCTTCAGCGAGCGGATCCGCCCCCTTACTCGCGCCATCGCTGGCGCGGGCCGATGCAAGCATCTCCTCGATCGACATCTTGTCTTTGTTTGCCATGGCTGTCCAGCAACGTAACGTGCTGTATAGCAGCCAGTTACGGTAAGTGCGTGAGTCGTGCTTCGATTTGTGAAGATTTTCACGAGTCGGACCACAAAGTTGTAGCCCAAGACTGATCGTTGTCAACCACCCAGAAACGTCCGAAAGTTCTAGATATACGGAGGTTATCGCCACGTCACCCTACCTATCTTCGGTGCGGCGAATTGACGCGGCCCGTGCAGCAAATCAGATCACCGAGAACGGAGACCGCTCAATAGGGTGGGGGTGAGAAAGGGTTACCGATGCCAGATTAGAACAAGCGGTTGTAGCCATTGAGCGCCGCAACTCGATACGCCTCAGCCATGGTGGGGTAGTTGAAGGTCGTATTGATGAAGTACATCAAGGAGTTTGATTCGCCCGATTGGGCCAGAATCGCTTGGCCGATATGGATGAT
This sequence comes from Pirellulaceae bacterium, assembly GCA_030744095.1. Next base: position 4,188 of record JASLRF010000080.1, read on the forward strand.
CTCCGAAGCGTTCGCACCGAAACAATGGACACCCAGGATCTCCAGAGATTCGCGGTGGAACAAGATCTTGAGCATGCCTTCGGTTTGACCTGTAATCTGAGCACGCGCCAGGCTGCGAAAATGCGCGTGGCCTAGTTCGTAGGGGATTTTTGCCTCGGTCAGCTCACGCTCGGTCTTTCCCACTGAGCTAATCTCGGGGATCGTGTAGATGCCCGTCGGAATCAAGTCCAGCCTGAAGTCGTCGGCACTTCCAGTGACGATGACGCTGGCCGCCGCCCTTCCCTGCATGTACGCCGCGCTCGCCAACGACGGGTAGCCGATTACGTCACCAACGGCATAGATGTGGGGAACGTTGGTTTGGAAGCGTTCGTTGACGTCCAATTGCCCGCGCCGATTGGCTTGGAGCCCCGCTTTTGCGAGATTGAGTTCGTCGGTGTTGCCCTGA
>JASLRF010000081.1 GCA_030744095.1 Pirellulaceae bacterium
TTGTTGCTTTTGAGTGCTGGAAATTCCACTGGAATCATCTGGCTCGCGGTCACAATCTACGGTGTAGGCAAGACGTTTCTATGGCCAACCATGTTGGGCATCGTGGGAGAACGTTTTCCCCGCGGCGGTGCCATCACGATGGGGGCCATTGGCGGTATCGGCATGCTCTCGGCGGGTTTGCTGGGCGGCCCCGGCCTTGGCTACAAGCAGGACTTGAATGCGTCAAAACATCTCGAGGCGAACCACCCAGGAACCTATTCCCGTTACATGGCGGAAAAGGAAAGTGGATTTTTGTTTCTCCCAAAAGTGAAGGGACTCGATGGCCAGAAGGTTGGTGTGATTCTCGATCAACCAACACCAGCCTCGACGCTGATCAGCGACTACGAGATCGCGGAAGCCGCAGGTGAAATCCCAGATGCGCTCGTCACACAGAAGGCATGGTGGGACGAAGTAGGGGAGGAGAATATGAATATCGACCATGCTCCAGTAGAAGAAGCCAAAATCTACGGTGGTCGGATGGCATTGCAATGGACGGCAGTGGTCCCTGCGATGATGTTCGTGGGCTATTTCATGCTAGTCATCTTTTTCCGGCTTCAAGGCGGCTACAAGACGGTCGAGATCGATGAAAGCGGCGAGAGGCACGTGACCGACCACAAGCCAACCGCTGAAGAAGCATTCGAAGAAGGTGAGGAAGGACCTACTTCTGGCCAGGCATGACGTTGTTCAAACCGACTGTCTTCCTGCTTCAGGGCCAAGATCCACGAGGCGAGAAGGACATATTCAAAGCTCTCCCAATCGTCCAAAGCGAAAAAGTCTGTTTGGGAGAGGGCGGATGCGGTAGCGGCCGGGAAAGGGCAGAGGTGGGGCAGTCGATGCTAACGCCCCGGGGCAGGCTCTGGGGGGTCGTTGAATCGCCGGCGAACCTGAGGTAAACTCGCCTGATTACCCAGGTGCCGTGGGAGTCGCCTGGCCACAGAAGGGGGCAGGAGAAACCACCAGCATGGGCCAAATGCGATTTCTCGTGCCGCAACAAAGCTGCGTACCAGACGAAGCGCTGGAGCGTGCCTATCTGGCAGGAATGGAGTGGATTCCCTGGCGCGGCAACAAATGGTGGGTCGATCGTGACACGGCCCGCGAATTCATTCTGGAGCGATCCGAAGAAGAGTCGGGAAACCTCTATATTCCCTGGCAAGTTGACGGCTTTGGCGAACTGACATTGGCCACCGCCAGCTTGATGGAGCGTGACCCGCAGTATTGTCTTGATCTGGAACTGGCCCGCGGTGTCGTAAACCGCCTGCGAAATCAGGTCGCGGAATGGGAGGCAGCAGGCCTTAGCCTACCGCCAGAGTTCTTTGACCGTATGTCCGAAGCGTCCACCGCCCTGATTGACTCCGTGATTGGACAAGCCGATGAGGATGTGCGATTCGAACGGTCGACCCAGGCGATCCGGGTCGCTCTGGAAACCGGCGACCTGCTTGTGAAGTTGTATACCAACCAGGCCTTTGCCGCACGCCACGAACAGGTCGCTCAACTGCCCACCATGCTCGGCGCCGTTTTGGCATGTGACGTGCCGCAAGATGCCGTCGCCACCGTCTACCTCGAAGCAGCAAATTCCGCTGCAGTCGAAGTCCGTTGGCGCGATATTGAACCGTCAGCCGGGAAGTTCGAATGGGACGCGCTCGACCAGCAACTCGACTGGTGTCACCAGAACAACTTGCGCGTCATTGCCGGCCCTCTACTGCAGATCGATGCGGTTCATTTGCCTGATTGGCTGTCCCTGTGGGAAGACGATTTCGAGCAGTTGCAGGCGTACGCTCGGCAGTTCATTCAGGCTGCTGTTGATCGTTATAAGGACCGCGTTCAGGTTTGGAATTGTGCAGCGCGAATGAACGTGCGTGGCTCGATCATATTGACCGAAGAACAAACCCTGCGACTTATCGTAGCTGCAATCGAAGAAGTACGACGCGCGGATCCCTCGACACCGGCCATCATCTCGATTGACCGGCCCTGGGCCGAATACATGGCGGCAGATGATTCCGATCTTTCGCCGTTGCACTTCAGTGATTCATTGGTGCGAGCGGACTTAGGGCTTGCCGGGATCGGTCTGGAGTTGAACCTGGGGTACTGGACCGGCGGCACTCTGCCAAGAGATGTGCTCACCATCAGCCAGCAGATTGATCGCTGGAGCGTGTTGGGCTTGCCCTTGGTGATCTACATTACGCTGCCAAGCGGTTGCGAGGCCGTGGATCCAACATCCAAATTCCAGCCTTTGCCCGGTTTTGCCGGCGGGGCGACACTTGAAACGCAACATGAATTGGCTGAACAACTTATATCGCTCCTGATGGCCAAGCCGTTTGTCCAGGGCGTGATTTGGAATCAACTGACCGATGCCGAACCAAGTCAATTCGCGCACGGTGGAATCTTTGATGCCCAGGGGCTGCCGAAACCCGTTCTCGCGGCGATGACTTCGCTGCGGAAACAACATCTAATCTGAGAGATGATCTACTGGCGATGATTCGCGAACGCTTCGTATTGCTTCGAAAAACAGTCACCGAATGGTTAAAGGTCTTACAGCAGCGCGACGCCCTCTCGCTAACTGTCGTTCTTTCAGTCTTCATCGGAATCTTGGCCGGTCTTGGCGCTGCGCTTTTCACCGTGCTGATCGAAACCGTCGGTCAGTACACGGTGGGCGCCACGCTGGCCTTGCGCGAACTGCATGGCGGGTGGCAGGCCTTGTTGTGCCTCTGGCCTGCGATCGGGTTGCTCGTCGTGGCCTGGTTCACGAGACGTTTTGCACCGGAAGCTCAGGGGCATGGTGTTCCCGAAGTGATCGTGGCAGTGGCACGCAAAGACGGTGTGATTCGTCCACGCGTTTCGCTCGTCAAAATCTTGGCCAGTGGGATTTGTATTGGGACTGGCGGCTCCGTTGGCCGAGAGGGCCCGATCGTACAAATCGGCGCTTCACTGGGCAGCGTGGCAGGCCAGTTTTTTCGACTGTCGTCTCGGAATATCAAAGTCTTGGTGGCTGCGGGCGCGGCTGCTGGAATCAGCGCCACCTTTAATGCGCCACTTGCCGGTGTCATTTTCGCCGGTGAGATCATTTTGGGTAGTTTTGCCGTGCAAAGCTTGGCGCCCATCGTCATTGCCAGTGTCGTGGCGGATGTTGTGCAGACACACGTTGGCGAACACGGTTTGGATCCCGCGTTCCTGTATCTGCACTACGAGTTTGTGGGGGCTTGGGAAGAGCTGCCGGCGTACTTTATCTTGGGTCTGGTGTGCGGGCTGGCTGCTGTCTGGTTTACTCGTGTCGTCTATGCCATCGAGGATCTGGGACAGAAACTGTTGCCGAGGTGGTGGGCCCGCGCAATTGTATTTGGTGGAATTGTCGGCGTCGTGGGAGCGTGCTACCCGTCGCATCCGCCGATTGTTTCGCAGGCCAGCGCCGATGCTCGCCTTGCAGGCCACCAGTCCTTGCCGCCATTGTTCGGCGTAGGGTACGAAGTTGTAGATCATGCCCTTCATTTGGAATTTGATCCAAATGCTGCTGGACCTTTCGATCCGGTGGATCCAAAACAGTCTGCCATGGAGCAAGGGCGCGCTGCAAACGGGGTCTTCCTCGGTAGTGCAGACTTGCTTCGCGAGTTTTGGTGGTTGTTGCCGTTGGTGTTCTTGAAGCCTCTGCTGACGAGTCTGACGTTAGCAGGCGGTGGATCGGGTGGCGTGTTTGCACCGTCCCTGTTTATTGGGGCCACGACCGGTGCCTGTTTTGGCTTGCTGTGCAATCGCTTCATTCCGGGTGTCAGTGCGAATCCCGGCGTCTATGCGATTGTCGGTATGGGAGCCGTCGTCGCCGGGACGACACAGGGAGTATTAAGCGCCATCTTGATCGTCTACGAGATGACAAACGACTATCGGATCATTCTGCCCATTATGATCGCTGCTGGCTTGGCCAGCGCCATCGCCCGTTTTGTGGATCCCGAGAGCATCTACCACAAGAAACTCAGCCGTCGAAAAGAATCAATTGCACGTAGCCATGAAATGCACGGCCTGGAACATATCATGGTTCGCGATGTCATGGTGCGGCAGTTCCCGACCGTGAATCATACCGACGATGTAAGCGAAATCATTCGAGTTGCTCGTGCCAATCCAACGATTGAGAGTCTGCCCGTTCTGAATGAGGTTGGAAAACTGGCCGGGATTATTCGACCAGAAGATCTGCACCGAGTGCTTGATAGCGACCTGCCCCCGCAGCTATTGAAAGCAGATGATGTCGCGTTGGTGGCCCCTTTGTCCGTGGCACCGGACCAGAATCTTCTGGAAGCCCTCCGCGATTTCGGCTCACGCGACATTGAGACCCTGCCAGTGGAAATCGGCAGCGGAAGCAGTCGCAAGCTGATCGGTCTGCTGCTGCGCTCCGACGTGATGCGTCGGTACCGGCAGGAGATGCTCTCTTCGTACTAAATCACAAGGCGTCCCAGCTTGCCAAAAGCCCGCCTTTTAAGCACACTAGTCCCAATACCCCGACACCGTTGTTTGGAGTCACCTGGATATGGTACGGAAGATTTTCAGCATCGCAGCGTTCCTCATCACGACGACTTTCTTGTCGACGCCCACGCTCGCCCAGCAGAATCGGGCCAAGTTCGCCGTGACAGATCGAGCCAAGGCGGACCGGGACTTTGCTTTTCAGGGAGAATATCTGGGCGGTGTTTCCTCGCACTGTGGATTTGCGAATTTCGGGTTGCAGGTCGTTGCCCTGGGCGACGGAAAATTCGAGGCGGTACTTCTGCACGGCGGTTTGCCGGGTGCGGGTTGGGACCGCACGACTCGAACGAAGCTGGAAGGACAACGAGATGGCAATATCCTGATGCTGGACGGCGAGTCCCACGCAGTTCAGATTTGCTCGCGACGAGCAACGGTTGCGGAATCGGTTTCGCGACGGACCGCTGCACTATCCAAGATTCATCGGATAAGTTTCACCCAGGACCTGGCACCGCCGTCGGGTGCTGTTGTACTTTTCGATGGCACGTCGACCGACGCGTTCGAAGGCGGCAGGATTAGCGACGAAGGGCTGCTCGAGGTGGGACCGCTCCTGAAAACAACGGTTCGGGACTTTCGTATGCACTTGGAATTCCGCACGCCATATATGCCTTACGCGCGGGGGCAGGGCCGCGGCAATAGCGGCGTCTATATCCAACAGCGATACGAAGTGCAGATTCTCGATTCCTTTGGCTTGTCAGGCGTTGCCAATGAATGCGGTGGGCTCTACAAGCAGCAACGTCCCGCAATCAATATGTGCCTGCCGCCCCTCTCATGGCAGACCTATGACATCTATTTCACCGCCGCGCGATTCAATGCAGCTGGCAAAAGAAGAACGCCGGCACGAATCACCGTTCTGCATAACGGCGAGTTGATTCACACGGTGTACGATATCAAAGCCAAGACAGGTGCCGGTAAACCTGAAGCCTCGGAGGCCCGCCCGATTCTCTTGCAGAATCACGGCAACCCGGTGAACTTTCGCAACATCTGGCTAGTTCATGGCCCGCCCAAAAGCGATCTCATCCTACCTGGATATCATCCGGCGAAATCCACCATCTTGAAGCCCCGATCGGTCAGCCAGTTGTTGCCGTGCAGGCAGGATATTGCAAACTACTAATCATTCCTTGCGGCGCAATACGACCAAACACATATCATCGTCTTGCGGATGTGACCCCAGATGCTGGCGAACTTGAGTCAGTAGCGAGTTGCCGATTTCCTTTGGATTGCCATCGCTGACTGCCACAATTTTGCGCATACGCTCAACAGTAAACTGATCGCCGGCGGTATTCATGGCTTCGTCGAGCCCGTCGGTGAATAACGTCAACGACTCGCCGGGTTGTAATGTCACCGTCGCGGCAGCGTATTCCACGCCATCCATCACGCCGATCGGAAGGCGTGCTTCATCCTCGCTCGGCGCTTCCAAGCTGCCGTCGACATGTCGATAAATTGGAGTTGGATGTCCCGCGTTAACAATCGTTGCTACGTGCGTGTTGGGGTCCAAGGTGACCATCACAAACGTCACAAACCGATTCAAGTCAAACTGACACATCCGTTCGTTCAACTGAGTGACGGCTGCAGCAGGGTCAGATTCTGAAGCCAGACAAAATCGTGCTTCGGCGGAGAGCTTGGCCATCAACATGGCGGCCGCAATCCCATGCCCGACGACGTCGGCGACGACCACGACGAGTCGACCATCCACGAGGCGAATGTAGTCGTAATAGTCGCCACCTATCTGATTGGCAGCCTCGTAGTAGTCGAAGAAATCGTACCCGTCAATGTCCGGCTGCGTCCTCGGCAAGAACGCGTTTTGCACGTCCTTGGCAAGTTGAAGATCGCGTTCGATTGTCCGTTGGAGAAACCGTTCTTGAAAGCGTTCTTCATGAAGCCGCGTGTTGTCGATCGAAATCGCCGCCTGAAACGCAATACTCACCAGCAATTCAAGGTCTTCGTTCTGGAACCGCTGTCGTTGATCTAATGTGTCGATCTGCAAAATGCCGACGGCATTGTTTTCGCCGTCCAGCAGCGGGGCACACATCATCGAACGAATACGAAAGTCCGCGATGCTCTGGCTCATTTCAAACCGCTCGTCATTGGCGGCGTCAGCCGAAATAACCGCTTCCTTGGTCTGCACTACCTGGTTGGCGATCGTGCGACTGACCCGAATGGTGTCGTTGCTGTTCTCGCGGCGCAACTTGGTCCATTTGGGAACTAAGGTGCCGTCTTCATCCAGCAGCCCGACAAAGCCGCGGTCCGCCTGATGGAAAATCCGAAACAAACTGTCCAAAACTTGCGGCAGAACGTCGTCGAGCTCCAGCGCTTTCCCGAGGCTTTGTGTGATCTCGATCAAAGCGTTCAGCTTGAGTTCTGCGCTGGCTGCCAACTGTGCCTTGCCACGCGTCGAAATGACGTCCAGTTTCGACATGATTGTCGAACTGCTGGTGTCAGAT
>JASLRF010000082.1 GCA_030744095.1 Pirellulaceae bacterium
GGAAACCAGCAACCGAAACAAACGACCTGCCGCGTTCCCCCTAGGACCTAGGTTCGTGCTCTCCATATTTCACAACCAATAATCACCAGCTCTCCGGAATCCGCCCTGGGGTCAAAAACGGATGGTTCAGCCAAGCCGACAAGCCGATCGGACTCAACGGGTCACGCGACCGTTGGCTGATTTCGTGCGCTGGCTACTTACGATCAGCCTGATCACCGGCGGCTTCGTCGTGGCTGGCATGGTTTGGGTCCAGTCGTGTTTGGACGAAGAGATTCGCGCCTACCTTGAGCGGAAGATACAAGCGAACTATCCCAACTTGCTCGTCACCATCGAATCGGCCAAACGGATCGAAGGGCTTGGCATCACAATTCGCGATCTATCGATCTCCGAGGTCGATCATTCAGACCAGACCCAATTGCTGGCTTCCGTCGGCGAAATATTCGTCAAATGCGACGCGAACCTGGCCGAATTAGCGCGAGGCAAGCCGCACGTCCGACAGGTGACATTCCGGCGACCGGTCATTTATTCGAGACGACGGCAGGACGGCAGCTGGAATTCTCAACAGCTGTTTCCGCTGCCAAAATTCGGCGACACGCCTCCGCCCGCAGTGATTCAAGATGGATCATTCGAACTGATCGACACCTCTGGCACAGTGTCTCGGCGGCTGAGGCTGAGGAATGTCGAATTGACGCTTTCGCCGGTGCGTTGCACTACGACAGGCAACCAGGGTCACCAGGGTCAACGAGTTGCAGTGACCAGCATGGCCACCCGTGCGGAGGGAAGCTTCAGCAGCGATCATTGCAAACGTGCGATCATTGACGCTCAGTTCGATGTCAAATCATCCGCCTGGTCGATGCAGGGTTCTATTGAACAACTCCGTCTTTCTCCGTCGTTGATCGCTGCACTGCCCAGTGAGTACGCCAGCAAACTCAAAGCGATCGATCCTGCCAGGGGGACGTCAAATCTAACCTTCAAAGCCGCCAAACTGCCAGGCACGGCAGGCAACCCACGTTTTCAGGCAAAGGGAGTGTTTGCGGGGCGGATCGAGGACCCACGCCTGCCGCGTCACCTAGAGAATGTGCAGGCTGACTTCTATTGCGACGATCGGATGATGCGAATCGACAAGCTCGTCGCCACGTCTGGCCAAACCCAACTTGAAGCGACTTATCAGCTGGATGGATGGCTGCCGACCAGTCGACAGATCCTCTCCCTACACGCCAAGAAGTTCGTTTTCGACCGAAGCCTGAATGCCGCTTTGCCGGACCAATGGCGCGTGATCTGGGACAAGTTCCAGCCTGCGGGATTGGTGGACCTAGACCTTCTGCTGCATTTCAACGGCTCGAGGTGGGTGCCGGTCCTCAGCGCTGACTTCATCGACATGTCCTTTGCTTACGAGCAGTTTCCCTATCGATTGATGCACTGCCAGGGCAAAATGCACTTCGAAAATGAAGAGCTCGTATTGGACGGCTTGCAAGCGCGTGCGAGCGGGCGACGGGTTTCGATCAACGGTCGGATCATTCGGCCCGGTCCGGACTTCACTGGATGGGTCGAGATGTCCGCAGACGAACCTCTGGACATCGACGAACAGTTGATCGAGGCGATGCAGGACAGAACACAGGACTTCATTAGATCATTACATCCGCATGGCGAAATCACGGCCTGGGGTAGGCTTGAACGGAACGACCCATCCCAACCGGCGACCAAACGCTACGACATTGGGCTGCGAGGCTGTTCGATTAACTACGATGGCTTTCGCTATCCTATTCACAAAATCAACGGTAGTTTGAGTGTCGTCAACGACGAAATCACGCTCAAAAACCTACAGGGATACAACGACAGTGGCTTCATCAGTTGCCAAGGCCAATGGAAACGCGACCAGCGCGGCGGCTCGGCATTGAACCTGCATTTCAGCTGCGCGGACGTCCCGCTCGAAGATGAACTGCGTCATGCGTTGAAGCCCAGTGTCCAGAAAATGTGGGCGACCTTACGACCTCGCGGCACGATCGACCGTTTGGAAATCGACGTGGAATACGCGACGGCCACTGGCCTCGCCGTCGCCGTGATGGCCCAGAAACGCAGGCGCGAGCAAAACGTAGCGGGGCGAAGTATCACTATCAGGCCCGACTGGTTCGCCTATCAGCTGGACGACCTGATAGGCACAATCTACTTCAAGGATGGAATCATCGCACTAAAGAACCTGCACGCCAGGCACGGCGTCACGGAAGTGCGATTGGGAGGCAGTGTTTCGACAAAACAAGGAAGATGGCGAGTCCAACTCGAAAATGTACATGTCAATCGACTTCACACCACGCACGAGTTATGTGCCGCCTTGCCACCAGCTCTCGGCAACGCCCTGACCAAACTGAATCTAACCGGTCCAATCAGCATGAGTGGTCTGATTCAGCTGGAAGGAAACACGGGAACATCCTCGCCTCAGCGCGCCGGCTGGAATCTCGAATTCGATGTCGAAGATGGCAATTTGGCCTGCGGATTGAATTTTGAACATCTGCGAGGTGGGCTGACGCTGTTGGGCAACAATCAGGACGGTAACGTCAGCAGCAGCGGTCAACTCGCCCTCGACTCACTCATTTTCAAAGGCGTGCAGCTCAGCCGAGTCCACGGGCCGTTGAGTATTGGTAGCGGGCGAATCGTCTTTGGCGAGCGAGCCGAAGTGCCGCAGGGAACACCACCTCGGCGGGTTTACGCGAACGTATTCGATGGCAAATTGGCGGCCAACGCCCAAGTCTGGTACGCAGATAACGGCCGCTTTGAACTCGATTTGAAAATGCAGGACGCGAACCTGGCCACGATTTCCAAAGAAGCAACGACGCGTCAGCTAGATATCTCCGGACGGACATTTGCCGATCTGTATCTCGAAGGAAACGGTCACGGTATGCACGCCCTGCGTGGTCATGGAACGGTGGATCTGCGCGAGGCGGATATCTACGAATTCCCCATCCTCGTCGATATGCTGGCCTTCCTGTCACTGAAGCGTCCCAATGGCGTTGCGTTCAACGACAGCAAGATGAACTTTCGTGTCGAGGCGGACCGGCTCTATTTTGATCGCATCGATTTCGCAGGCGATGCAATTAGCCTTTACGGAAGAGGTGAAATCACCGACATCACCGACGAACGCAAGCTCAATCTGATCTTCGACACTTCCGTCGGCCGTGACGACAACCGGTTTCTGTCAGAGCTTGTCCGACCGCTCCTTAAGGAAGCTGGTAAGCGAATCTTGGTCATCTATGCTGGCGGAAGCCTTGACGAACCCGAAGTCCGCCGGCAGCCCTTCCCCGAACTCAATGACACATTCCAGCAGGTATTTCCCGGACAGCCCCCCGCTCGCGGTGCCGCGATGTCGCGACTGCCCAGATCGGGTGGAGTTCGTCGACCTTCCTCGCCGAGGCGATAGATACGGAGGAATTCAAATGAGCATCGGACCAATGGGAATTACGGGGTCGCTCGCAGGAGGCCAACTACAGCAGGCCAAAGGGAGCGATACCGAACGGACACAACAGGAGACCGCCGCTCAGTCTCGTGAAACCAAAAATTCGGAAAAGGCCGAGCAAGCGGCTGGAATCGGTCGAACGACCGAGGACGCCGAGACCAGCGAACGCGACGCCGATGGCCGCCGGTTATGGGAGGACGGAGACGAACCGGGCGTTGAGGAAGCCGGCGACGGAACCCACGAGTCGGGCAATCAGGCACCACAGGCGAAAGACCCCGATGGCAACTGCGGCATGAACCTGGACCTGAGCGGATGAGTCTAGCTTCGGGACATGCGCGCTCGGTGCGCACATGTTTCGCGAGCGACCGACACCGACCGCAGGTTGGTCGGGGAGCGTACCAAATACAGGCACGTTCCCTATTTGGCTGCGGCACCGCCGCGTTAGGCTCCTGATGGTCGGAGACTTGTCGTATTTGAGTCAAGTTTTAGCGGCCAACGGGACTTTGACGAAATACAACTCCGTCCTGCCTGCCACAAATTGTCCGATGGTCCAAATCACGAAACTCGCTTAGTATAGTGGCCCGCTGCTAAGATGCCGTTGCCGGAGCCCCGAGACGGCACAGCCCAAAAAGGCGCGGATAGCAAAGACGCAACTCGAGAGTCTCACCATGCAATTCACCAAGATGCACGGCGCCGGAAACGACTACCTGTACATTGATTGCTTCGATGGCAATCTGCCCGCCGATTCCAGCGAACTATCACGGCAGATGTCGCATCGTCGTTTCGGTGTTGGCGCGGACGGCCTGATCCTGATTCGCAAGTCAGACCATGCGGACGCGCGGATGCAGATGTTTAACGCAGACGGCTCGGAAGCGCAAATGTGCGGCAATGGAATCCGCTGTGTTGCCAAATACGTCTACGATCATGGGCTCTGCCGACAGTCGAATTTAAAAATCGAAACCGCATGTGGAGTCCTATCGTTGGACTTGGAGACGAACGGTGGCGTCGTGACGCGCGTTCGCGCCGACATGGGCGAACCAATCTTGCAAGCCGATCAGATTCCGACGACCTTGCCTGGCGACCCGGTCATAGACCGTGACCTGGACGTCGCCGGCGAGCACCTCGCCGTGACCTGCGTTTCCATGGGTAATCCGCATTGCATTGTTTTTGTCGAACAGGCGACGGACGCACTGGTCTTGGAAACGGGGCCACGCATCGAAACGCACGAGGCCTTTCCAGAGAAGGTCAACGTCGAGTTCATTGAGGTGATTTCTCCGCAAGAGGTCCGTCAGCGCACCTGGGAACGTGGCTCAGGAGAAACGTGGGCCTGCGGCACGGGAGCAAGCGCCGTCTGTGTTGCCGGCGTTTTGTCCGGTCGCACCGAACGGAAGATCCTGAATCACCTGCTCGGCGGCCGCTTGGAGCTGGAATGGGACGAATCGACCAACCACGTCTTCATGACCGGACCAGCCACCGAAGTCTTTACCGGCAACTGGCCAACTTAATGGTTACCACACGAACATCACCTCGGCACGGATGCTGACATGAAAATCAGAAGCCCATTCCTGATGAAATTCGGGGGCCTTGCCATGGCGACTATGGCGCGTAGCTGGATGAGCACACTGAATTATCGGCAGGCACTCTACGACCCGACACTCGATCCGATTTCCGAGGACTTTCGCGGCCCCGCCATCTTCGTTGTATGGCACGAGTACTCTCTTTGCCCGTTTTACCTGCGAGGACATTGCAACATCTCGATGCTGATGAGCAAGCACGCCGATGGCGAACTTCTCACTCAGGCGGCACGGCACATGGGATTCGGAGCCGTGCGTGGATCGACCGCCCGTGGAGGTTTTCAGGCCTTACGCAAGATATTCCGCTGCAGCAAATCAACCAATCTGGCAATCGCACCTGACGGGCCACGTGGACCACGCCGCAAGCTGGCCCTGGGCCCCGTCTATCTGTCGTCACGGCTGGGCCTTCCGATGATTCCTCTTGGCTTTGGCTATGATCGGCCCTGGCGGATCGAAAGAGCGTGGGACAAGTGTGCCATTCCGCGACTCTACTCGCGGGCCCGTTTGGTGGTTGGCAGGGCGATCCAAGTCCCGCCGAAACTGGGTCGTGATGCTCTGGAAACTTGGCGATTGGAAATTGAATCGTCGCTCGAATTCGTCACCACGCAGGCCGAACAATGGGCAGAATCAGGTGCCGACATCATCGAACAGATCCCCCTTCAACGGCAACCGAGGCCGCTGCCATACCGCATGAGAAGTGCGGCCTGAACCTGTTACGCGTTCTGCGGGCCAAACTGTCCAATAAACGCAGTGCTCGACGCCGCACGCTCGCCATTTGCTTTCCCAACGACAGCCCATAGAATCAATCCTATGGCATGAATGGGCATTGGTCAGGCTGGGAGATGCGGGATGAAGCGCAGTTATTCACTTTGGCTGTTGATGTTGATCTGCGTGTCTGGTTCTTTGCAGTTCTCACGAGCGGATGACGTCGTCATCGAAAATCGCGATAAGCGAATGTTCTATTATTCGCTGCGCGACAGTGCAGACGTGGCATGGAGCAAGACGCATGAAATTGCCCCGGGTGAAGAACAAACGCACGCGACTTCGAATCGCGTGCGGATCAGCTACCTCACCGACGTGGCACATTACGCTTGGCTTGAGGCGAGAAGAACCTATCGGATTGACAACGTGGCTCAAGGCCGCCTGAGGGCCGTGACGCAGGTTCGACGTCCGGCCCTGCCCGATGCAACAACCAACATCGATGACGAAGCGCCGGCGCCGCGCGACGATTCAGTATCGCCCGCACCGCCAGCCACCGCGACTGCTGCGAAGCCAGATCGCGCCGCAACGGTATCGCAACCCAAGCCAACTCGTACTCCCTCCATTGAAGCTCCAACGCTTGACCCGGCTGGGAATGACGCCCGGACCGAAGAATCGTTCGAAGCCCTCTTCGACGTCACCAATCGTGTCGTGACCGTGCGAGCGATCGCGGACAACACGTACCGTGACGCATTTCCAGAGTGGCGTGAACGTATCAGACGCATCGTTGCCAGCGCGTCGGAATACTACCGACGCGAATACTCGATCCGCCTGGTCCTCACAGAGACCTCCGCATGGAAATACGATGGAGTTGCCGTTGATTTGAAGTCTCGGTGGGCACGGCTGTTGGAGCAGTCTCCAAACGAAGTCGATCTAATCGTAGCGTTGGTTGGTTATGGAGACTACTCCAGCGTCAACGGCGAAGCGGCGTTTACCGGCCAGCTTGGACGGGCCGCCTTCTTTGGCCAACATCTTATGGTGGCCGATCGCAAGGACTATCACGAAAACCGCGCGAAGACTATCTTGCTCCACGAACTGGGGCATATCTTTGGCGCATTTCACGTCGCTGACCAGAACCTCATGATGTATCCCGGTTACTTGCAGTTGCCTACAGACGAAATCATCGCGGGCACCGTGCCGTTTGGCGACACGATCGACCAGATTTTTGCCATGACGAAAGAGTTTGATTTTCGCACCGGTGTGAACAGCCTTTCGCCAGTCACACAGCGAAGAATTCAATCGTTGTATCGCCTCCATGGCTTACCCCAAGAATCGCGTCAGACCGATCCGATCACGGACGGCTATAAGTACCTCGAGCGACGCGCCCAAATCGTCGCGGAGCAAATGGCGGAACGTGCAGAGACATCACGTGGGGTGTTTGACGGCCTGCCGGAATAGTCACAATGGCCACTCCTACTTCCGCTCTGACTGCTTGGGATTGACATGGAAGTACCTCTCTCTGAAAAGCATGACCGGCCTGTATTGAGTGTGTCCGTGCTGACGGCGCGCATCAAAGCAGCCCTGGAGCTCGAATTCTCGTCGGTTTGGGTGGAAGGTGAACTTTCAGATGTTTCTCGTCCCCGGTCAGGTCACGTTTATCTCACACTGAAGGACGGCGAGTCGCAGATTCGTGGCGTCATCTGGCGGAGCACAGCCAGCCGATTGCCATTCGATCTGCAGGACGGTATGCAAGTCATCTGTTGTGGCAACGTCGACGTCTACGCACCTCGAGGAAGCTATCAGCTGATCATTCGGCAGATGGAACCGAAGGGGCTAGGTGCGTTGCAGATGGCGTTGCGACAACTGCAGCAGCGATTGGCTGCGGAAGGGTTGTTCGCATCCGAACGTAAACGCCCCCTGCCCCGTTTCCCTGCCAGGATTGGCTTCGTGACCAGCCCGACCGGGGCAGCGGTACGCGACTTTGTGGAAGTTCTTCGCGGGCGATGGCAGGGTGCCCACGTCATCGTGATTCCGGTTCGAGTTCAGGGCGAAGGTGCGGCGACTGAGATTGCCCACGCCATCGCCCAGGCGAATCAGATGCAGCCGCCCTTGGATGTGCTTGTGGTGGGTCGAGGCGGTGGCAGTCTCGAAGATCTGTGGTGCTTCAATGAAGAAGTCGTGGTTCGTGCCATTCACATGTCCGAGGTTCCAGTTATTTCGGCAGTCGGTCACGAAATCGATGTGACACTGTCAGACCTGGTGGCCGATGCACGCGCGCTAACACCGACCGACGCCGGTCAGCTGTTGGTGCCGTCTCGCGAGGAACTTGGCGCCGTGTTAGGCAATTTTCGCCACCGCCTGTCCAATGGCCTGCGCTCACGCGCGATGACCGCACGCGCCCAATTTGAAGCCGTCGCTACCAGCCCAGTCATGCGAAAGCCATTTGATCGCGTCCATCTGTTGTCGCGATCGTTGGATGAACTTGAACAGCGAATCACACGTGCCGTTCGCAATCGGCAAACGCTGGCCGGCCGTCAGCTTGCGGCGATCGCCAACCAGCTCGATTCGCTCAGTCCAATTGCCGTGCTAGGACGTGGCTACAGCCTGACCACCCGGGCATCCGACGGAGAGGTGATCCGCTCTGCGTCGACTGTCGAAGTGGGCGACGAAATCCACACACGTTTTCGCACGGGGACCACGGTTAGCCGCGTCCAGCAGATCGAATCCGATTCAGACTAGAAAATGACTACCGACTGAGAGCACGCACCCCCCAACCCAGGAAGGCATAACTAGAGCGGTGGCTACCAAACGAACCAAACGCGACGACAAGGAATCTCCCAGCTTTGAAGCGGCTCTGGAGCGTCTCGAGCAAATCGTGCTCGACCTGGAAGACGGCGAATTAGGGCTCGATCAATCGCTGCAGCGTTACGAGGAGGGCGTCAAACATCTCAAGTTCTGCCACCAAAAGCTGAAAGACACGGAACAAAAGATCGAATTGCTGACCGGCCTGGACGCGGAGGGCAACCCGACCACGGTCCCCTTCGACGACCCAGCATCGTCGTTGGAAGAGAAGCAGCAGGGGCGAGCCAAACGCCGATCTCACCGGCCAAAGCAGTCCAAACCGGAATCACCATCTGCTTCAGACGTAGACATTCAAGGGGACCTGTTTTAGAATAAGAAACTCAAGACTGGTTCAGTAGATACGTCAATTCTTGGCTGTCCAATCCCGCCCCGACTCTCCCTCGAATGGTCGAAATCTCCGCAATTACGTTTGACGCCTACGTTTCGGAGACGCGCGCCGAGATCGAAGCCGCCCTCCTGCGTTGGACCGAATTCAACGGGGACTGCCCAAACAAACTACGCGACGCGATTCGCTACAGTCTGCTGGCACCGTGCAAACGCCTCCGTCCGCTGTTGGTGTTAATGTCTGCCGAGGCGTGCGGTTATGACCGTGGCCAAGCCATGCCAGCGGCCTGCGCCGTGGAGATGATTCACACCTATTCGCTGATCCACGATGATCTGCCGGCGATGGATGACGATGACTTGCGGCGAGGGCAGCCGACCTGCCATGCTCAGTTTGACGAGGCAACGGCGATTCTGGCGGGCGACGCGCTACTTACACGGGCCTTTGAGATCATGGCCATAGAGATTTCCCCCGCTAAGGTGGCAGCTTGCTGTTGTGTCGAATTGGCCAGCGCGGCGGGTGCTTCCGGGATGGTTGCCGGACAGGTCGACGATTTGGCCGGGGAAACTGGCAGCGGAGGTCTCGCCGAGTTGGAGGCGATTCATCGGCGTAAGACGGGGGCAATGTTTCGCGTCTCGCTACGATTGGGGGCCATTGTCGCCCAAGCCGGCCCTGAACAACTGCAGCGATTGGATACGTACGGTCAGAAGCTAGGGCTCGCATTTCAAATCATTGACGACTTGTTAGATGTCCACGGAAGCGAAACGGCCATGGGAAAACGAATCGGCAAGGACTCAAACCGGGGTAAACTCACTTTTCCTCGTTTGCTCGGATTGGAAGCCAGTCAAACACGCGCCAGGCAATTGGTCGATGATGCCTGCGCTGAATTGAAGGGCTTTGGTTCCCGCGCGGCCCACCTCGAGTCGCTGGCGCGGTATGTCGTGGAAAGGAATCACTGACCATGCATACGCTGCTCACCAAAATTGACTCGGCGGAACCCCTCAGCAGCTTCTCCCTCGGGCAGTTGAACGAACTGGCGGACGAGATCCGTGACGTTCTGTGCAACTTGCTAAGTGACCGAACCGCGCATTTTGCCTCGAATCTGGGTGTGGTGGAACTGTGCCTGGCGCTGCACAGTGTTTTCGACTTTCGCCGTGACCGGCTGATCTGGGACACCGGTCATCAAATCTATCCGCACAAACTTGTCACGGGTCGTTACCACGAATTCAAGACAATGCGCACCAAGGGCGGTTTGATGGGTTATCCCAATCCGCACGAAAGCCAGTACGACCTCTTCATGACGGGACACGCCGGCAGCAGCGTCTCGACGATGCTGGGACTGCGCAGCGGGGATGACCTGACTGGCGAAGAAGATCGCTACGCTGTGGCGGTGATCGGCGATGGCGCATTTCCATCAGGAATCGTATACGAAGCGTTGAACAATGCCGGCGGCATGAAGAAGAAACTGCTGATTGTGCTGAACGACAATCGAATGTCGATCTGTCCCCGCGTCGGTGGCATGGCAGACTACTTGGACCGATTGCGAACCAATCCTTTCTACACGGGCCTGAAGACTGAAATCGCCAAGGCACTGACCAAGGTTCCGCTGTTGGGTGATCCAACTGAACGGCTGCTGGCGCAGCTGAAAGAAGGTATCAAGGCCGGCTTGCATGGAGGTATGCTGTTCGAAGATTTAGGCATTCGATACATTGGTCCTATCGATGGCCACAACATTGCAGTGGTGCGGAAGTATCTGCAAATGGTCAAGACACAAGAGGGCCCCGTGCTTTTGCATGTGGTCACGGAAAAAGGGCACGGCTTTCAGCCCGCCGCCGAAGACCCCGTGTTCTTCCACACGCCGCCCGCATTCGAAAACAACAACGGCAAAGCGATCCACAAGAAAAAGGGAAGCAGCAAGGTCTTTACGGATTTCGCCAGCGAGGCGATTCGAGCCCAGATGCAACGCAGCGATCAAGTCACTGTGATGACAGCCGCAATGTGTCAAGGCAACAAACTGGAGAGCATTCGTGACGAATTTCCAGACCGCTTTTTCGATACGGGAATCTGCGAATCCCACGCGGTTGCGTTCGCTGCCGGCCAAGCTAAAGCGGGGCTGAGACCGATTGTCGATATCTACAGCACGTTCATGCAACGGAGCTACGATCAGGTTTTTCAGGAAGTCGCCCTGCAAAACCTGCCCGTCGTCTTCATGATGGATCGAGCTGGACTGACAGGTCCCGATGGACCAACGCATCACGGGGTGTTCGACATTGGCTACATGCGACTATTCCCAAACATGGTGGTCATGGCACCAGGCGACGCGCACGACATGACGCAGATGGTGGATCTTGCCATCCAACATTCAAGCCCCTGTTCGCTTCGCTATCCGAAGGCTTCCGCCCGTGAATTGCCAGGCAATCGGACGCCGGTGAAACTCGGCAAGGCTGAAGTGCTGCACTGGGGGCAAGACGGCACAATCCTTGCCTGCGGTTCACTTGTCACCGAAGCACTGGCAGCCTCCGTGTTGCTTCGCGGAGAAGGACTGGAGGTGGGTGTCGTTAACGCCCGCTTTGCCAAACCGATCGATCGCGAGATCATACACCGAGCAATCGGTGATACTGGATTTCTGGTTACCGTGGAAGAGTCGATGCTGATGGGAGGCTTCGGCAGTGCAGTCCTGGAAGTGGCAAGCGAAGATGGCCTGGCGTCAGAGAACATCCGTCGCCTGGGAATTCCCGATCAGTTTGTCGAACATGGAGATCGTGACGAACTGCTGGCCGACCTCGGCTTGGACGCGGCCGGAATCGCGCGAACCTGCCGTATGGCGGCACCCACGTCGAACGCCGATCACAAGCAGCAACACGTCGTTCGTTAGGTGGATGCTGTTTCGTGCCGCAGTACGCCTACGCCGCCGCACACTCATCATGCGTGGAACGCATCGTTCCTCGCGTCATCAGGGTTCGTCAGTAGGATGGAGTCGCACTCCGTCTGTGTTTCCATTTGGGGGTGCAACTCCAAGCTGCAACGTCGAGTGAAACAGAGGTTCTGATATCCCAGGCTACAACGTCGAGTAGAAGAGAGATTTTAAAACTCCAATCTACAAGATCGAGTGAAACAGAGGTTAAGAGATGGCCAACGAGCCAGAATGGGCGACACGACCGCATGGGCGGCCCCGTGCGATTTTGCTCGGTGCCGCTGACCGATCTCGCATTCTCGAAGAGATCAACCGACTCTTGCCAGAGCTCGAGAAATGCCTCGAAGTAGTCCACATCGCATTGGACTCATCTGACGAACTCAATGTCGAAGCCGATCTGGTGTTGGTGTTTGGTGGCGATGGCTCCATGTTACGTGCCGCACGTCAGATGGCTGCCCGCCAGTTGCCGGTGGTCGGCGTCAACATGGGCAGACTGGGATTCTTGGCAGATTTATCCCGTGATTCACTGCTGACGTTCTTGCCTGATATCTGTGCTGGCAAGTGCAAGATCGTCGAACATCTGATGTTCCGTTGTCAGGTCCTCCGTGATGATTGTGTGATCCATGACGAATTGGGTTTGAACGAAACCGCGATCCTGGCCGGACCGCCCTTCTCGATGCTGTACGTCGATCTTTACATTGACGGAGAATTGGCAACTACCTATAGTTGCGACGGCTTGATCATCAGCACGCCTGTCGGTTCCACCGCCCATAGCCTTTCGACGGGTGGGCCGATCCTTCGGAAGAATTTGCAGGCCTTTGTGATCTCGCCGATTAGCCCGCACACGTTAACAGTACGTCCGGTGGTGGATGCCGCAGATCGCGTTTACGAAGCCGTGGTTCGAGAGCCCAACGAAACGACTTCAGTGGTCGTCGATGGTCGCACCATTTGCCGGTTGACGAATCGGGATTGCGTGCAGGTGCGACGAGCCGAACCGACTTTTAAGATGGTGGAAGTTGCTGGACAAACGTATTACCGCACGCTTCGCGAAAAACTGGGTTGGGGCGGAAATATCGGGGACCGATAAATCCGCCGCTCGACCAGAAAAACACTCCAAGGCCCCCTGCACGGATGCAATGCCATGAAACCGTTCGCCCTCTCTTTGTCGCTGCTACTTGCGTTTTGTCTGAGTCTCCACTGTTTGACGCTGACTTCGACGGCCGATGATGAAGCCAAGAAACTGAGCGCGGAATTGGAAGCCGCCAAGAAAAAGCTGACTGAAGCGCGGGTGACATTGCAATACAAATTCGCCAAAGGCGAAACGTTGCATTGGAAGGTCGAACATCTCGGTGCCACGGAAACGACGATTCAAGGCAACACCCAGACCTCGGAATCGCGCAGTGTCTCCACCAAGGTTTGGCAAATCACCGGGGTCGACAGTAAAGGCAACATGACGGTGACGCACTCCGTGGCGAACGTCGACATGTGGCAAAAACTGTCCGACCGCCCCGAAATTCGCTTCAACAGCAAAACAGACAAGACGGCACCGCCTGAATACGAGAATGTCGCAAAGACCATCGGTGTGCCGTTGACGACGTTGACATTTGCAAGCGACGGCACAATCGTCAAACGTGGTACCTCGCTCCGCCAAGCCAACCTCGGTTTGGGCGATCTGGTGATGCTGTTGCCTCCCAAGCCTGTCAAAGTCGGTAGCCGCTGGCATGAACCTGCCGAGATTCGCATCCGGCAAAAGGACGGCCGGCAGAAGACCATCAAGACACGCAAGCAATACACGTTGAAGAAAATCGAAACCGGCGTTGCAACCATTTCCGTCGAGACTCAAGTATTGACGCCAGTCAACAACAGCACGATCAAATCCCAATTGGTGCAACAGTTGACCAATGGCACCATCAAATTCGATATTGACGCCGGTCGAATCTTGAAGAAGGAAATGGAATGGGATGAAAGTGTGGTCGGTTTCAACGGTGCGGACAGCATGATGAAGTACGTCGCACGCTACACCGAAGAGATGCAGTCCGTAACAACAGCCGACGCCGGCGACACGAAAGATGCAGCAGGTACGACGGCGCGTGCCAATCCTACTGATAGACCTGCGCTTCGTCGGCGGTAGGCCAGCTGTTGAGTCTGGATAGTAGAGGGGTGGGGGGGGGGTTTTTGGGGGGGGGGGGGGGGGGGGGGGGGGGGGGGGGGCCGCAAAACAACCCCCACCCCCCGGGGCCGA
>JASLRF010000083.1 GCA_030744095.1 Pirellulaceae bacterium
ATGCGAGGTCGATCCGGTCGAGGCCGATTTGGTGTGTTTCGCTGGGCTCTGATCTTTGTTGCACTGAACACCTTCGCGTGGGGTGACGACGCGGAGAAGGCAAATCCACAATCCGCACCAAAAACCAGTTCGAGCTCAGACATTGAGGAAATCGGCTGGCCGTTCATTCGTGGACCGCGGTACGACGGTAGATCGGCCGAGGTTGCTCTTGTCGACGCATGGCCGGAAGAAGGGCCACCGGTGCTCTGGACACTGCCACTAGGGCAGGGGTATTCGTCCTTCATCGCCTGGGAGGATCGGGTCGCCACGCAATTCCAAACGCTTGCAGGCCAATACGTGATCTGCTTGGAGGCGGAGAGCGGTCGAGAGATTTGGCGATATCGCTATGGCCTGCCGTTCGATCCGGTTGGCGTCTATCCCGGGCCGCGTGCGACACCGACGTTTGCCGGCGGTGCCATTTACTTTTCGACCCCGGGCGGCGTGGTTGGGTGCCTTGATGCACGCTCCGGCCGGCGGCGGTGGTCGGTTGATTTGGTCAAACGGTTTGGAACTCGCGGGACCGACTTTGGTTATTCGTGTTCGCCGACGGTCGTCGAGGAGATGGTTGTTCTTCCTGTCGGCGGTTCTGGTGCCAGCATGGTGGCGCTTGACGCCGCCAACGGCTCGTTGGTTTGGCAGGCAGGCGACGATCCGGCCAGCTACACGCCAGCCTACCCAATCACGTTTCAAGGGCAGTCGTTGATCCTCGGCTACATGCAGAATGCGCTCGTTTGTCACGATTTGGCCACGGGCGAGCTTGTTTGGCGGCACGAGCTATCCGTCGGGTACGACGAGCATTCCGCGTGGCCAATCTACTCGGAGCCGGATCTATGGATTTCCGGTCCTTTTCAAGGTGGCTCGAAGCTGCTGCGGCTGACCGGTGACTCGGCCCAGCCAGTCGCCACGATACGCAGCAGCCTCACGATGTCGAATGACATTTTTTCCAGTGTGCTGTTGGATGGCGCGGTGTATGGATTCGATCTTCGAGAAGCGCAGGCAAAAACACATCGCCCGTCACGCGGGCAATTTCGGTGCTTGGACTTTGCCACAGGGGAGATCCTCTGGTCGACAGGTTCGACCGAGCGACGGCGGACGACCGAACCGCACTCGGCGGACACCGGAGAACGAATTGGCCACGCCACGGTGATCATCGCCAACAATAAACTGATCTTGTTCAATGACACCGGTGAACTGATCTTGGCACGTGCATCCAAGCGACGGTACGACGAACTGGGGCGCGTATCGCTGCTGGGGGGTGAAATCTGTTGGACCCAGCCGACACTCTTTCGTGGTCGGCTTTTCGTGCGGAACCACAATCGCGCCGTATGTGTCTATCTCGGCCAACCGAAGAAGCTCAAGGCCACGGTGCGTGCCAAGGCCGTAACCGTAGCTGACATCCCACAAACCAGATATATCGACTGGGCTGCGGCGATTCTGGGAGTCGAGCCGGAATATGCCTTCGATATTCCTTCACATACGTGGCTCTGTCAGTGGTTTCTGGTCTCACTGTTTGGCATCATGGGCGGCAGCTTCTTGGCCGTGTTGGGTATCGCCGGCGGCTTACGCGTGGTGTTGGGCAGTTGGCTCTCCGCGGCAAGCAGGCGGTGGCTGACCTGGTCGCTCGTCTTTGTGCTGGGGGCCTTAGGGACGACGGTAGTCAGCGGCTGGGCAAACGACTTCGTGTTTACGTGGCCCGTTTCAATCTTCATCGCGTTTCAAGCGATGGTGTGGGAAACCGACGGGCGTGCCGTGGAGCGTTCGCCGGCGCAGCGGTTGCGCGCGGCCTTGATGATGTGCGGATTCATCGCAAGCTGCCTGCTCTATTTTCTGGCGTGTCGACGCCTGAGCCTGGTGTTCGAGTGGGTCTTTTTGTGTGGGTTTGTCGGAGCATTTCCGCTGACGCTGGCGGGCCGATTCTGGTTCGAGGACCGTCGCTGGAGCTGGTTGTGGGAAGTCACCACGACGGCCGCAGCTTTCGCGGCCTTTTATTGGTCCTCCGTCGGTGTGCTGTGGCTGCGCAGCTAGGATCTGTTTCGTCAATGTCGGACCTGCCCACTTTCGCGCCAGTCGGCAAATCGCTAGGATCAATTGCATGGATGGAGGCTTGAATTCTGAGCAACGGAGTGCCGTCAATACGCTGTCGGGGCCGCTCCTGGTCCTGGCCGGGGCGGGTACAGGTAAGACGCGCGTCGTGACGGTTCGCATCGCGAAGCTGATCCAGAGTGGCGTTGAGCCGGATCGCATCCTCGCCGTCACATTTACCAACAAAGCCGCCGCCGAAATGAAGGAACGTGTTGGCGCCCAGTTGGGAAAACGCCTGGAGACGATGCCTGCAGTCTCAACGTTTCATTCGCATTGCGTGCGCGTGCTTCGTCGCCACATTCGAAAACTCGGCTATCCTGATCAGTTTGCCATCTATGATCGGGGTGACCAAGAGAGCTTGGCGCGTGGTGTGCTCCGTGAGATTCGTATTTCCGGCGCGATGCTCAAGCCATCCGACTTACTATTTCACATCGGCCACTGGAAAACCAAGTGTATCCGGCCTCACGACGCAGAGGCCGTCGCCGAGACGGATAAGGAGCATTTGGCAGCGATCGCCTACCGGCGGTATCAAGAAAAACTCAAAGCACTCGGTGCCGTTGACTTTGATGACCTGCTGCTGTGTACAGAGCAGTTGTTCAGTGAATCAAAGGAAGCGTTGCGCCACGAGTCAAACCGCTTCGACCATCTACTCATCGACGAGTACCAAGACACCAACGGTAGCCAATACCGGATTGTGAGAGCCCTTGCTTCAGGACACCGAAATCTCTGCGTCGTGGGTGACGACGATCAGTCGATTTACGGTTGGCGCGGCGCGGAAGTACAGCACATTCTGCGGTTTTCGAAAGATTGGCCTGATGCCAAAGTCGTCCGCCTGGAACAGAACTATCGTTCGACCGCTGAAATCCTGGAGATGTCGAACCGCCTAATCGCCTTCAACAAGACACGCCATCCGAAGGTGCTCAAGCCGTCCCGGACGGGAGGTCCGAAACCTCGTGTTGAACAGTTCAAGAATGAAACCGACGAAGCTCAAGGCGTCGTTGCCGACATCCAGCGCCTGCTGCTCAATCCCGATTGGGAGCCCCGCGATTTTGCGATCTTGTTTCGCACCAACGAGCAACCGCGCGCCTTCGAAACGGAACTTCGCAAGGTCAAATTGCCCTACGTACTCATCGGTGGGATGTCGTTCTTCGATCGCCGCGAAGTGCGCGATCTGTTGGCATACCTGAAGCTGCTTTCAGCACCCGATGACGAAGTCGCGGCCAGGCGGATCATCAACACGCCACCTCGCGGAATCGGCAACAAGACAATTGAGCAGCTGACCGCGGCGGCAGTGCAGCAGGGTGTTTCACTGTGGACGGTGATGCACCGATCTGGACCACTTCAAACCCTAGCTCCGGTAGCACGGCAGGCGATCGTTTCGTTTTGCGAGTTGATTGAGAAGTTCCGCTCTCGAATCGAATCCGGCGAATCGCTCGTTGATATCACCCGCAGTTTGCTGGCGACGATCAGATACGAAGACGAACTGAGCCGCACGTGCGATGACGAAAACGAGCAACAAGCACGCTGGGCGGCAGTCGAGGAAGTTGTCAACGCATTAGGGGCGTATGAGAGCAAGGCTCGCAATCCGAATCTTCGCGGTTTCATTGACGATGTCGCCCTGGGTGATTCGGAATTTGACAGCGAAAAAGACAAACAGTTGAAGAAGAACGCCATCGCCCTGATGACCATGCACAGCGCAAAAGGGCTCGAATTCCCTCATATTTACGTGGTCGGTCTGGAGGAGGGGCTGTTGCCACATCATCGCAGTGTCCAAGCCGACGGAGACGCGATTGATGAAGAGCGGCGGTTATGCTACGTCGGAGTGACGCGGGCTGAAGAGCGTTTGACGCTTTCGATGGCATTGACTCGGATGAAATGGGGTCGGCCTCGAGATACGATCCCCAGCCGGTTCCTATTCGAGCTGATTGGTCAGGCCGAAAACCCGCACGCACGAGATGCTGCGGTTCACCGACGCTAGCGGATGCTAGGATGCTAGCGTGCGCGGCAAACCGGCATGGCCTCAGAATACCTGTGTTGCTAAACTCTCGCCGGCGCGCCCGGTTTGCATGGATTCGCTTGGGCTCCGAGCGCGCTTTAACTTGATAGCCAACGCGAGTGAGCGCAGGGAGGTGCTCCATGTCAGGCCATTCGATTCGTTTTCTTCACGCCGGGAGCTTTCACCTGGAAGCAACGTTGCAGGGTCTCTATGACGTGCCCGAGCATTTGGCGGAAGCGCTTGTCAACGCTCCGTTCGCCGCGGCGGAACGAGTTTTCACGGCGGCGCTCCGCGAGGAAGTCGACTTCTTAATTCTATCCGGTGATCTTCTCGACCCAACCAATGCAGGCCCCCGTGCGGTGGCGTTCTTGACCGACGAGTTCACACGCTTATCTGAAAAAGCGATTCCCGTGTATTGGGCGGCAAGCCGGTTGGATCAAACCGACGGCTGGCTGAGCGCTCTGGAATGGCCGGAAAATGTGCATGTGTTGTCCAGCTCGTCTGTCGAATCGATCGAGCACAAGCGTGGGGAATTGCCCGTCGCGAGAATCTGTGGTCGCAGTTGGCACGAGTCGCGAACGTTGCATTCGTCCGAGTTTGTTGCAGTTGCAAGTGATCTGCCGCGTGTCGTCGTCTTGCCTGAGAATCTTGAGATCGATGATCCGGATAAATCGGGTGTGCTCTATTGGGGGCTCGGCGGATCAGTCAATGCCGGAACGCCGCATACGGGTGTTTCGGTTGCCCATTGTCCAGGTGGTCCACAAGGATTTCAGCCAAGCGAAAGCGGGCCACACGGTTGTTCGCTGGTCCACATTGATCCCGAGGGCCGCGTCCGCACGCGGATGATCCAATCAGATTCCTGGCGTTGGTGTTTGCCTCGCCTGAACCTGACGGCCGGAATTGCTTACGACACCGTGTTGCATGAGATGCATTCACGCGTCGAGAGGTTAATGGAGGAAGCCCAGCGGCCACTATTAGTCTGTTGGTTGGCCTCCGGCTTGGGGCGCTTCGACAGCGCCTTCGCTTCGGCTACAGAGCGTGATGAAACAGTGGAGAAACTGCGGAAGGAATTCGGCTACGGATCACCGGCCGCCTGGTCGGTCAGTTTCGAGCTGGAGTCGCCACACGCGTTGCGTGCCGAATGGTGCGAAGAGGACTCAATCTTGGGTGACTTCATGCGAGTTGCCCGCGACTACTACGAGGAAGACGAAAAGCCGTTGCGGCTGGAAGACCTGTTAGTTGAGACCTGTTTGCCGGGTGGGATTGCACCTGGTGCCTTGACTGACGTCGGTCTTGAAGATCGCGACGTTTTGCTGCATCAAGCGGCCGTGTTGGGATTGGATTTGTTGCGAGATGACGACGCAGTGCCCCACTAGCAGCGCGTCATACGTAGGATCCAAGGCAATGAGAGGATGAAGACGTGAGAATCACGGATATCAAAGTCGGCGGTTTCGGTGTGTGGAACGATGTATCCGTCGATGCGTTGCCAGGCGAAGTTACGCTGTTCTATGGCAGAAACGAAGCTGGCAAAACGACGCTGATGCAATTTGTTCGTGCGATTCTGTACGGCTTCTCGCCGGAGCGGAAGAAGCTGTACTTGCCGCCCGTTTTTGGTGGCGATGCGGGGGGAACGTTGCATGTGGAGAACCATAGCGGCGGTTTTTCCGTCGAGCGACTTTTAGAAGACGACGATCACGTCTTGGGTCGGCCCGTGATCCTGGCGGAAAACAACGGTAGCCGCCAAGGACAGCACCTGTTAAACGTCTTGCTGTCCGGCATTGACGAGTCGATTTTTAACAATGTTTTTGCCGTGGGGATCCGCGAGCTTCAAGAGCTTGCGACGCTGGATGACACGCAGGCGGCGGAGCAGTTATACAATCTGGCCAGTGGCGTCGATCGTGTTTCACTGGTCGAGGTGATGCGCACGTTGGATTCGCGGCGGGTAGCGATCTGGGGGGCAGATGA
>JASLRF010000084.1 GCA_030744095.1 Pirellulaceae bacterium
GGCGGCCTCTTCGGCGGTCATGCTCAGAAGAACGGTAAAGATGGCAAGGGCGGTTGTGGCAACGGTAGCTCGCAAAAGGGCGGCAGCAAAGGTTGCGGATGTCGCACGAGCTTGCTAGATCGTCTGTTCGCTTGCAATAGCTGTGGCAAGGGCGGAAAAGGCGGCAAGGGCGGCAAGGGCGACAAGGGCGACAAAGCTGGCCCCAGCGCCGACGGCGAAGTCGAAACCCCGATGCCCCCGGCACCGGTTGTCGATCCTTCGGCCTTCCTGCAGACTCGTCGTCCTGTCATCCAAGCGACCAGCTATGTTCGCTAGTCCGGCTCTGACTTGATGAATGTGAATCGAGAACGGCCTGTTGGAGAAGTCCTTCAGGCCGTTTTTTCGTTCGAATTGATGTCGGGGGTGGTAGACAAACACCGCCCCGCCGTGCGGCCACGAACTGCCTCCTAGTTTGACGCCTGTATCAAGCTGCTGGCAAAACCCAATACGTCACCTCGCTTGCGGCAAAGATCTTTGACCTTTTCAAAGTCACCCATCTTCTCGGACAGCTCTAATAGAATCGGGACGACTTGCGCGTCCTGTTGTTGCGGAGCCGCGCTGAAGTCAATCAGGGCGTCGATCGCTTCGCTGGGACGATTGACGCGATCCAACAGCTGCACAAAAGCCTCCATCGGCTGCGATCCATGTTCGTTCGTGTCTAGTGCGGCGACCTTGTTGCGAAAATAGGCGATGGCCTCGTCCACGCCTTCACCAAGTAGGGCACTCAGATAGAACGCCGTGCTGGGATAAATATCCCCAAACGGCTCGTCCCCTTGGTATTGAAATTGCGAACTTAAGCGACGACCGTACGCCGTCAGATCCAGCGCCAGGCGCAACAATTCTGGGTCTTCCAGAATCCGGGAAAACCGCACTGTCGAAGCCAAATGCGTCGTGTCGATGTGGTAGGAATGCTCGCCAAACATCCAATCCCGATCGGCGACCAGTTCGGCCAGCGTCGTTTCTGGCGGCTCGGTGCCTTCTTGTTGGACGATGTCTGCTCGCACGGTGGATAGCAATTCGCCGTGCAGGTGTCTTACAAGTAGGCCCGCCGCGGTCCGCTGGTCAGGTATCGGGTGGCGGGCAATCGACGACTCGTACGTAGTGATTGCATTACACGTACCGAAATGCTCCAACACTAAGCTATACCCACGCGCTGGATCAACGCCTTCGTGCAGGCAGACGTCGATCAGCTCTTCAACGCTTTCCTCAGTCGGTTCGATCTTCTCGAGTTCCTTGGCTACGGCGGCGCGATCACCGACAGGGCGCATGTACATCCACCCTTCACGGGCGAAACCGTCTCGCAACAGCAGCATGCCAACCTCCCGGCAGGCGTCAATTAGCCCTTCTTCCAATCCGTTGCGCCGAGGTTCATCGAGTTCGTCGCCTGATTCGCTGTACGTGATCGGCAGCCCAAGGCCATGTCGGACTCGCATTTTCAGGGCCTCGAAAAGTTCGTGGTGCTTCTTCTTCTCGCGCAGCTGGGAGACCAACTGGTCCAAGACGCCGGCGACACCGGTATTGGCAAGTTCCTGTTCGAGTCGATTGAATTCTGTTTGTGTCGTGGACATAGAAAGATTCCAGTCGCGGATGGTTGGACAGCGGGTCCTTTGGGTGGGTTCGTGCGGGAAGGCCACTCACGCGCACGGCGTTATGCAAGTACGTTCTGACATCCTAACTGAAAATTGCTGCGTGTAGAACGGGCCCAATGAGAAGCCACGACCGCCCAGAGACAATGTGAACTACTGCCCAATCGTCGGGCGTTGGGGCCTACTGCCCCTGCACTGCGGCCGAAAGCCCCAACCACGTCTTACCATCTCCAATTCCAAATCCCAATCGCCCGGGATTCAGGCTTGTTCCGTCAATCCAAACGATCAAGTAGCATAACTGCATGAGTACACCTTTGGAATCATTTAACGGGCTCGCGGTTGCTGCGTTTGAGAGCCGGCGTGCTGACGACATGACTCGCCTGATTGCCAGGCATGGTGGCGAACCCCACGTCAGCGCTTCAATGCGCGAAATCCCACTCGAGAAGAACACGCAGGCAATCGACTTTGCACACCGGCTGATCACGGGAGAAATCGGGATTGCGGTGTTTTTGACTGGCGTTGGGTTTAAGCAATTGCTGGAGGTTGTCGAACGGCATGTCGATCGTCAGCGTTACTTGAATGCGTTGGCGGACATTACGACCATCGTGCGCGGTCCCAAGGCGGCCGCCGCGATGAAGGCGGCTGCCCTGACGCCAACCCATCGTGTCCCCGAACCCAACACCTGGCGCGACCTACTCACGATGATCGATCAAGGCATTCCGATGGCCAATCAGGTCATCGGGCTGCAGGAGTATGGCAAGTCGAACCCGAGTCTGGTCGCCGGTTTGGAGGCACGTGGCGCGCAAGTCGTCATCGTGCCGGTCTACAAATGGGGGCTGCCGGAAGCGCGGGGGCCGTTGGAAGAGAACGTCCGCGCCATTGCTGCCGGTGAACGATCAGTGTTGTTATTCACGACTGCGCAACAAGCTGTCAACGTGCTGGCGGTCGCCGAAGAGATGGGGTTGAGCGAAGAGGTTCAACAACAACTGCGCGGTGCCGTGATCGCGTCCGTCGGACCGACTACCAGCGAGACGCTGCGAGAACTTGGAATCTCCGTGGACATTGAACCCGACCATCCCAAAATGGGTCCTCTGGTTGCCGCTGCAGCGGCGCGGAGTGAACCGATCCTGGCGCGCAAACGTCGCGTCACGGCCATGCTGTCGAGTCCTGTCTCGGATCCCCAAGACCAACAATCTCCGTGGTACGACAGTCTCTTCATGAAGGCCTGTCGTGGCGAACCGACCGACGTGACGCCTGTGTGGCTGATGCGCCAAGCGGGACGGTACATGGCGGAATATCGCGAAGTTCGCGCCAAGACAACGTTCTTGGAACTCTGCAAGAACCCCCAGCTTTGTAGCGAGATTATGGTCACTGCCGTCAATCGCTTGGGCGTGGATGCCGCGATTATCTTCTCCGACCTGCTACCGATTTTAGAGCCGATGGGTTTGGATTTGGAATTTGCACCAGGCGAAGGTCCGATCATTCACAATCCTATCCGTGAAGCCACCGAGGTGGATCGCGTGTTGGAACTCGAAGACGTTGACTCATTGGACTTCGTTATCGAGACGGTTCGCCAGACGCGGCTCGACCTGCCCGACGACATGCCGCTGATCGGCTTTGCCGGGGCCCCGTTTACACTTGCCAGCTATACGATCGAAGGGGGTGCCAGTCGCAATTACCTGCACACCAAGACGCTGATGTACCGTGACGGTGGCGCCTGGCGAGCGTTAATGGAACGGTTTGCCCGCGCCGTCACGCGCTATTTGAATGCCCAGATCGCGGCTGGAGCACAATGCGTGCAGCTGTTCGATTCGTGGGTCGGTTGCTTGGGGCCTGACGACTACCGGCGCTATGTCTTGCCATACATTTCCGACATCGTCGGAGGAATCGTGCCGGGTGTGCCGGTGATCAACTTCGGCACGGGCAACCCCGCACTGCTTCCTCTGTTGGCCGAAGCAAACAGCCAGGTGATCGGCATCGACTGGCGAATACGGCTGGACGAAGCCTGGGAGACAGTTGGCCATGATCGCTCCGTGCAAGGCAATCTCGACCCTTTGGTGCTGCTGGCCGATCGAAGCGTAATCCGCGAGCGCGTTCAGGAGGTCCTTGACCAGGCCGGAGGAAGACCTGGTCACATTTTCAACCTGGGACACGGCGTGCTTCAACAAACACCGGTCGACAACGCGATCGCATTGGTGAACGCCGTGCATGAGTTGAGTTCACGATAGGCACGCGCCGCGAATTCTTGGCCGTCTGAGGCCCGCTCTGGGCTCTTTGTCACGCGATCTGCGACACCAACGTCATGACTGAATCGACGTCGTAAAAGCTGTACAATCTCCAAAGGACGCGGCCGTTTCGCGTTCGGTCTGAATCAGAAATGAATCACGCCGATTCACGAATATGCACCCAGGTGTGGACGTGTGGCTTACCGCGGAAGTACCAGACCATTGCTGGCCCCTCCACTTGCCATACGTCCCAGACCTGATCGTTCCCAATGTTCTCGTTCTTGTAATATGAAAAGTGCAGGTTGTCCAAGCCGTTCTTCCTGATCAACTTCATCGATTCCTTGCGGTCTTTTTCGCGAAACGGGGCAAGCAGGTCTTCAAGGACCTTTTCGGCCAACCCTTTCTGGTCGGCGGACAATTCACTAACGGGAATTCCATCCAAGTCACCTGCATTGCCTTTTAGCTTTACAGTCTCGTTGCCGTGTTCGCCGCGCGATCTTCCCAGCAGTGCAAGTTTGCGTTGCTTGCCATCAAGCGCTTGAAACAGCTCGTTCGCACGTTTGGCCTGGTACCAGTAGATGTTGCCAGGATGATCCGCGGTTTCGTTGAAATCTTCTGCCGCGTGGCCGTAGAAAATCGGCCCACCAAAGGCGGCGCCTTTTACCGAATCGCCGTCGCAGCGTCGGGTGACGTGCCTGCCTGACAGCACGAATTCAAACTTGCCGCTACCTGGCTCGCCAAATAGGGCGATCGCACTTTTGCCGAAGCCGGCATCGTGTTCAACTTGTGCCAGCACTTTCTCAACCCACTCCGGGCTATGCAAACCGTTGAAGATCTGACGAACTAAGTCCTGCTGGTCTTTGTCAAAATCACTTCCCAGTCGCGGTTTGGTGATGTGCCAATTATTATTAACGGCCGAACGCAGATCATGATCGAAGGGAAATGCAACTTTCTTCTTCTGTTCGTCCTTCAACGAGCTGTAGAGCTGCTGGACCAGTGTTTCTGGTTTGGCAAGTTTGCCTTCTTTGGCGACGGCGGGAATACCTGTCAGCAGGCCAGTTGAAGCGGCGGCAAGACCGGCCACAGTTGCCGATTTGATGAAATCGCGACGCGTACCGTGCTCGGTATTGCAATCAGGGCAGTTGTCTCTCTGAGCGAACATGGGAGGAACCTCCGTGGGAAACTTGATCGTAGATGGGACGAGAAGCGCAGCGAACTGAATTAGAGACTAGCCGCATCGCCGACGCAATACCGCAACGATGGACGATTTTATCAACCTGACGCCATCTCACCAGAAAGCTTGTACCAGGTTCTTCCTGGCAAATGAGTCGAGTTTTCAGCGACGGGCACCAACCGCAGGTTGGTCGGGGAGCGGGTCGCCGCAACCGAGCGATAGCTCGCGTCGGTCCGAGGCTCAGCCTCGCTAGTTGTCCCGAAAACCGCCTGTGGCGCCTTGACGAATGCAGTACAAACGCGCCGAACTGCGGATCAGCAGACGGTCTCCCGCCGTGGCCGGCGTGGCCATGCACATG
>JASLRF010000085.1 GCA_030744095.1 Pirellulaceae bacterium
CGATCGTGTTCATCACTGGCTGATCGACAGCCGGCATTCGGCTAACACCGATTCCCTTGGTACCCAACAACCGATACACGGGGTCGGCGTGGTAGCCAGAGAGGAATTCGCCGTGCGGGTCGGCCCATCGATCTTCTTTGGCACTAGCAATATAGACCGGCCGCGGTGCCATCAACGCAATCAGCATATGCTGGTCGAAGGGCAGTGCGCCTTCGTTGTCGTTGTACTTGACAAAGTTATCACAGAACCAATGGGGAAAGGAGGTATTGATGCGTTTGACTTTTTCGCCAAATCGCCGGCGGCTCAGGGCGGCACCTCCGCACCCCGAATCGTTGGAGATGACGATGGCAAACCGCTCGTCCGTGGCACCGGCCCACAACGATGTCTTTCCCAACCGCGAATGTCCCATCACGGCTACGCGTTCATGGTCGACTTGATCGTCCGATTCGAAATAGTCCAGAGCACGGCTTAACCCCCAAGACCAGGCGGCGATCGAACCCCATTCTTCCGGCTTCGGATGAGTCTGTCCAGCTTGATAAAAAAGCGGATGAACACCGTTCTTGAAGCCGTCATGAAAATCTGGATCGATGTCGCCATAGTAGATCGTGGCAAGCCCATACCCCCGCGCCAGAATGTCATCGATGGCCCAGCGACTGGCACTGGTACCGCGCGCCACTTCGGTGGCGTGGTTCTTGACGACGCCCTTACCCTTGCCGCGAATCCACGAACGAGACAGATGGATGTTCGGATCCGCGTGCACGGTGTGATTACCATTGAAATTCAAGCCCAAGAAAACGGGTGTGCGGCCCTTGGCGCCGGCTGGTAAGTAAACCAGCAAGTCCATGTGCGGCCCCTCTCTGTCCGCGGAAAAGTAGATTCGGATTTGCTTGCGATTGGCTTTGCCGCCGAGTGCCGCGGTATCGTTCTCGGTCAATTCGTTGCTCATGTCGTCGCGCGGTGCCGGGCTGCGACCGTACATTTGCGTCTCGATCATCCTCAAAATCTCGGGGCGACGCTTGTCGGTCCAGGTGTCGGCGTCCTTCACGGGAGAACCATCCGCCATTACGAGTGGATTGGGTAATGTGTATTTCGGAACCCTGTTCTCGTCATAGTTAACGTCGCTTTGCTGTGCCGCTGCCACGCATGGGATTGCCGCGACCAGGGAGATGACCAGCAGAGTCCGAGCAAACTGTCGTTTTGAATGCATGTCGTTCTTTCTACGTTGGATGCCACCAGGTTGGATGCCAGTTGTGGGGAAATTCGCGGACAAATATCAGTGCAATTCGTCACCAACCCGCTATGTCTTCGGCGCTAGAAAGCTTGTCTCAGGTTCATCTTTACAAATGAGTCGAGTTTTCAGTGACGGGCACGGACCGCAGGTTGCTCGGAAAGCGGGTCGCCACAACCGAGCGATAGCTCGCTTCGATCCGAGGCACAGCCTCGCTTGGTTTGTGTTTTATTGGGACGATGATGGTATCGTACCGCAAGATGAACTGGATTTTACGCGACGAGCCCACCATGATGCTGCCCGAGCCGTCGCCACAAGACAATGGCACCATGGGACGGGTCTGTGTCCGCACCCAAATAGTCGTCGAAATGGGCCAAATGCTCATTTGAGCCCGTGCCCTATTTACTGGTGAAGTTCAACACGCCGTCCCAATCCCCAGGGGCTTCAAAATTCTGCTTGGCCATGTACCACATGAGGTAATCCTTAGCGCGGTCGGCCACCGCCATGGCTGCGAAAATGTCAAACGCTTTCATCCAGTCGCCATCAATGAAGGCGTCCACGGCCTCTTCATGCTTCGCGATGTCCTCGTCAGACACCGTCCCAGGCGTGTCGGCTGCGGGGAGCAGTTCACTGATCAAAGTGGCCGACTTCATCCCCAGTGGTCGGACCTTGGCCAATTTGCGACAGCGGGCTTCGTCGCGCGACATGTGTTGCTTCACGAAATCGGAAGCCACATCATTCATAATGATCGGAACGCGAAAATGCTTGGTCATCCCTTCCAGGCGAGACGTCGTGTTGACGACGGGGCCAAAGACGCCAACCTTGACCTGTTCGGCCGTTCCCATCCGCCCCGCGATCGCAGGTCCGTGGCCGATGCCGATACCAACTTGGAACTCGTCGAGGGCGGAGCCGTCACTGCGCTTCGCTTCGTTGAATCCGTCGAGCATCATCAAGGCGGCTCGGCACGCAGGCAAAGGACCGTCTTCCAATAATTGTGGCCAGCCCCAAAAAGCGAGCGCCGCGTCACCTTGAAAATCTGCAATCGCCCCTTCGAACTTGTGTATGTTTTGTGTCATCACCCCTAAGGCACCGTTCACACGATCAAAGATGTCTCGTAGATGATGTTGATCACGGTCCACGCGCCAGGAAAAACCTCGCAGGTCACAAAACAAGACTGTGACATTTTGTTCGCGCGGTACCAGCTGCGCGTTGTCTCGCTTGAGCGTGTTGACGATCGTTGGCGAGAAATACTGAGCCATTTCCGCCGTCTGATGTTCCAGCAAACGGAGTTGCGAAATGGAACCGACAAACTGAGCTAACACTGCCGTCGAACGGAGATCAGCCAGCAACTGTTGACGACTGGCGGCTCCATCCGAAGTTGACCCGGCAGCATACAGGCACCAGCCAGCACAGCTACGGTCGTTAACGGGTGCACAAAATGCCCAATCGAGGTCGCTGGTCATCGTATATTCGATATTGTTCGATTCCATGTCATTCCACATATGCAGGACGTTCTTGTGGTTCTCCATGGTGGCACGAATCAGCCGTTGACTTGGCCGAAACGTCATCGTATCGTCGCGAACGCGCGTTAACATCATTTCCGGCTTACGCAAGGAAGGATCCTTGGCGATGTCAAAGTGCATCACGGCAACCGCTTCGGCGTGCGGAATCGCAATCAACATCTGCTCAAGAATCAAAGCCGCCAGTTCTTCGGTCGTATTTGACTCGGCAATCACATACGGTAGTTTTCCAAATACGACTTGCCACGAATTGTAGGTATCAGA
>JASLRF010000086.1 GCA_030744095.1 Pirellulaceae bacterium
GCATCAACGCAAAAGGCGGCAAGTGAGTTTCAGATCTCCAAGACGTTTGAACGATGGCAGGATTTGGTTGCGGATGACGACATTGATGCTGTCGTGATTGGCACTTGGCCGTACCTACATTGCGAAGTCACGTTGGCCGCATTGGCTGCGGGCAAGCACGTATTGACGGAGGCACGGATGGCACGTAATTCCAGCGAAGCGCGCCGCATGTTCGCGGCGTCCGAAGAGCATCCGGAGCTTGTCGTGCAGATTGTCCCCAGCCCGTTCGGCCTGCGAGCCCATCGCGTGATGAATCGGTTGCTGTCCGCCGGCTATTTGGGAGAATTGCGCGAAGCAGTTGTCTTGGGTATCAACGACTCCGTCGCCGATCCAGCCACGCCTCTTCACTGGCGACAAGACGCGATTTTCAGCGGGCTGAACATGTTGACTTTGGGTATTATGCACGAGACGTTGATGCGCTGGACTCCCAACCCAACGCGCGTGCTCGCTCAATCCAATACATTTACCCCAATGCGTCTCGATCCGGAGACAGGCGAGTCATGCGAAGTAGAAACCCCCGACAGCGTCCGCGTGCTCACGGAGATTCCAGGCGGGGCACAGGGTCTCTACCACTTGAGCGGTGCACTGCACTTCGGGCCGGCGATGCAGATCCAACTCTATGGCAGTCAAGGAACGCTGAAATACCAATTCGTCCCGGATGATGTTCTAAGTGGTGCTCAAAAGGGTGAGTCGGAGCTGCGCGAAATCCCAATCGCCCAGGAAGAGGCAGGCGGCTGGCGTGTGGAAGAAGAATTCATTGGCGCGATCCGTGAAGAAGGCCCAGTTGAATTTACTGATTTTTCACGCGGACTCGATTATATGGCGTTTACCGAGGCGGTCTCACGTAGCGCCATCGAAGGTCGCCCAATCGATTTGATCGAACGATGATTGCACCAACGTAGCCGTCACGCTCCGCCGTGACGAGCCTTCCACGCAGATGGTTATACCTGAGACCGTGCGTGACCTTTGTCTAATGTCGTCACAATCTCACAATCATACCGATCACGACGAAGCGTGATGGTCTCTGTTTTCTGTACGGTATTGATCTGCCTGTGCGGTATTGAACTGTGCGGTATTGATCTGCGCGATTTCACTGCGGCTTGCTATGATGTGTGCCGCGACAAGAGCACTCTTTGATGAGGAGCACATGGCGGCCAATCGACGGATCGAATTCGGTGATTTCCAAACGCCTGAATCTCTAGCACGTGATGTCTGTCGCGTGCTTCGCCGTAGTCGACTCAAGCCGGCTTCCATTTTCGAACCGACCTGCGGAATCGGTAATCTAGTGGTGGCTGCCTTCGAGGCCTTTCCGTCGGCAACGGCTGGATTTGCAGCGGATCTGAACGCCGACTATGTTGCGGCGACTCGAGGGCGGTTGCGGACACAACTGGCATCTGTGCAGATCGACGTGATGCAGGCCAATTTCTTCCAGACGGATTGGAACGGTCATCTGGCGACGTTACCCGATCCACTGTTGGCGATCGGCAATCCGCCCTGGGTAAATAACTCGCAACTAGGAGCGATCGGTGGTAAGAATCTGCCTCACAAAGACAATGCGGTGAAGTTGCGCGGCATCGAGGCGATCACAGGTAAGAGCAACTTCGATGTTTCTGAATGGATGTTGAATGCGTTAATCGACATTTTGGCGGGCCGTCGCGCAACGTTGGCGATGTTATGTAAAACGGCGGTCGCGCGGAAAGTGTTGGCGCGAACCTGGTCCGAGCGACGTAAGGTGAATTCGGCGCGGATGTATTTGATTGACTCACTCAAATCGTTTGGTGCTTCGGTCGATGCATGTTTGCTGGTTTGTCGTTTTGGTAGGCGGGCAATACAGCCCACGTGCGACGTGTTCTCCAGCTTCAGCGCTGGACGACCGCTCCAGCAATTTGGATTCCGCGACGGTCGATTGATCGCCGACACTGACCTGTACGAGAAGTGGCGTCATCTTCGGGCGACATCGCCCGTACGTTGGCGGTCGGGAATCAAGCACGATTGCGCCAAAGTGATGGAACTGCGTCGTCACGGCAGTCGATTTACAAATGGTTGGGGCGAAGTGGTGGCCTTGGAAGACAAGTTCGTCTTTCCGTTGCTCAAAAGCTCACAAGTGGCTGCCGGCAAGACATCACAGACCGACCGTTGGATGCTGGTCCCTCAGCAACGTGTGGGCGACGATACCGCGCCGATCCGCCAACAGGCTCCGCGCACTTGGAGCTATCTTCAGTCGCACGGAAAATGTCTCGATCGTCGCGCCAGTTCCATCTTTCGAAATCGTCCGCGGTTCTCAGTGTTTGGCGTTGGCGACTATACCTTCGCACCGTGGAAGGTCGCTGTGTCAGGGCTTTATAAGAAACTGGTATTTCGAAAACTCGGACCTTACGACGGCAAGCCGATGGTGCTGGACGACACCGCCTACTTTATCGCCTGTCGTGACGAAGCCGAAGCTGACCGCGTCGCTTCCATGTTGAACAACGGTCCATCGCACGAGTTTCTTTCGTCACTTCTGTTCTGGGACGCCAAGCGGCCGATCACGGCAGCAACTCTGGGATTACTCGACCTGGCACAAGCAGGTCTTGGCAGCAGTAGCTAAGCAGAGCCGTCTACATCCGCCTCACTCACAAAGCGGTAGCCCATGTCGCGAATCGTCAGAAAGTGGCGTGGTTGGGATGGGTCGACTTCAAAGATCTTTCGCAGTCGGCGCATGAATTGGTCGACGGCGCGTGTCTCGATCGAGCCTGGCATATCCCAAACTTTCTCCAACAGTTCGTTGCGTGGAATCACACGTCCTTCATGGCGCACAAAATATTCGAGCAGTTTCCACAGCAGCTGTGTCAAGCGAACCTCTTGACCACCCACTTTGGCCTGAAAGTGTTCGAAGTCGATCTCCGCCCGACCAAAATGAAACTGCTTGCGTCCACTATCGTGAATCACCCTTCCCTTGGCGCGACGATCATATAAGATCAGCAGATTGTTGACACGACTGATCAGCTCGTCCAGTTCGAAGGGCTTTGCCAAATACTGGTCCGCACCGACATCGAAACCACGCGTCCGATCTTCGGTCAAGGTCCTGGCGCTGAGGATCAGGATGGGAATATCGATTCCAGTCTCTCGCATCGCCTGACAGACTTCGTACCCGCTCATCCCGGGCAACATCAGGTCAAGCACGACCATATTGATCTCTGAGGTTTCTTCGCGCAACAACTGCAGCGCAGAAATGCCATCGCCAACGGTCGTTGCCCGATATCCTTCGGCTTCCAGATTGAACCGAATACCGACGGCTAGATGCTTTTCGTCTTCAACAACGAGAATATGCTTCTTTTCACTCATTGATTCGCCTCGACCTGCGGAGTGACTGGCTGGCCTCGCAAGGTGATCTCAAACATGGTGCCGGGACCGTCGTCGCGATCGCGGACGCGAATCCGACCCTTCATGCGGCGCACCAATGTATGCACGATATATAACCCCAGCCCGGTACCCGGTTTCTCGCGTTGCAATTCGACTCCCATGCGAAAGAACCGGTGAAAAATCCGGTGTCGCAATCGGCGGGGGATCCCAGCACCGTTGTCTTTGATCAAC
Source organism: Pirellulaceae bacterium (assembly GCA_030744095.1). The sequence continues at coordinate 3,613 of JASLRF010000086.1, forward strand.
GTCACCACACGATTTTCATCGTTCAGTTGTGAAACAACCTCGATTTCCGCTGGATCACTTGCGTACTTAAAAGCGTTGTCGATCACGTTGCGGAAGATCATCGCCAAGTCGACAGAGCGTGCACGTACAACGCACGGTTCGGCCTG
>JASLRF010000087.1 GCA_030744095.1 Pirellulaceae bacterium
CAACCGCAACGCCAGCTCAGCCGGACAATTGACACGGGTCCCAGATCCGTGCCTGGCGGTTATCGGTGACTACCTGATGGGCACCGATAGTTCAAAACTCCTCCAGCAAGTGATTGTAACCAAAAGTGACTCGTCAGAATCGCTCGCCAACGACATTGAATACAAGTTGATTGCCAGCAAGATCAAGCGGCAAGTCGGCACAGCCAAGACGGGGATGATCACTTTTCGACGCCCCGAAGAAGGGTTTCGCGCGCTGTATGAACTGGCGACTTCTAAGTCAGTTCGCGAACAGCTCGACACACGTTCCGACAATAACCCGTTTTTCCGGGCTCTGAACGGGGCACTGAAGGAGAATCCATTACCGCCATTTGCTGTCGTTGCACAGTATCTGGCACCGGGCGGCGGGATGGTGGTTAATGACGCCACTGGATTCCACTACACGGCGTTTACGCTGCGACGCGACTAGGTCATCACTCCGATGCGACAAAACACTGTAGAGAATGTTGATCCAAAGTGACCGATTTCAATGGACCCAGCAACGGTCCATCGAGTTGGGGATAGACGTCCAATGGCGGTGTCGCGTTGGTGTCGATAAACAGACGCCACGGAATTCCCTTAGCAACGGGCGGCAAGATGAAACGGCGAGACCGGCCTGATGGATTGACAAGCAGTAACACGGCGTGGCCGTCGCCTTGGGCGTCTTCGTCTTCGTCTTCATTGACGGCGCTCAGCACGCAAGCAACCGGCAGCACGTCGCTTTTCCAGTCCACGGAGGCACCCTTTGGATCGAACCAGCTGATGTCAGCCAAGCCTCGCTGCCCCGCCGGTTCACCCGTCAGATAGCGTTTTCTGCGTACCGCCGCATGTCGATTTCGAAATGCGATCAACGCCTTCGTGAAACGCAAGAGTCCAGCGTTTTCCTCGGTCGCGTTCCAATCGAACCACGAAACGGAGTTGTCCTGACAGTAGGCGTTGTTGTTTCCACGTTGCGTACGACCGCATTCGTCGCCGCTGACCAACATCGGGACGCCCTGGCTGAGCATTAGCGACGCCAGCAAATTGCGGACCTGGCGTGCTCGCAACTTTTGGATTCTCGGCTTCCGCGTGGGACCTTCAACGCCGAAGTTCTCGCTAAAGTTGTTGTTGTCACCGTCTCGGTTGCCTTCGCCGTTGGCTTCGTTGTGTTTGTGGCGATAGCTGACCAGGTCGTTCAAGGTGAATCCGTCGTGTGATGTGATGAAGTTAATACTGCTCGCTGGCGGCCGACCATTCTCTTCATACAAGTCGCTTGATCCAGCCAGCCGAGTTGTAAATGTGCCTCGCAGACCTGCGTCACCGCGCCAGTAGCCACGCACGTCGTCACGATAACGACCGTTCCATTCGGCCCAATGACGCGTATTGTGCGAGTCGTTCCAACGTTGGTCACCGAACGAACCGACTTGGTATGCTCCGGCGGCATCCCAGGCTTCCGCAATGATCTTTGTGGCCGCCAGCATCGGGTCTTCGGCAATTGCTTCGACCAGAGGTGGATTCGGCATGATGTTGCCATGACGATCACGGCTGAGGATCGACGCCAAGTCAAAGCGAAATCCATCGATGTGGTAGTTGTGGACCCAATGTCGGAGGCAATAGAAGATCATCTCGCGGACAATCGGATGATTGCCGTTGATCGTGTTGCCGCAACCGGAATAGTTGGCGTAGCGACTGCCACCGTTTTCAAGCATGTAGAAAACGCGGTTTTCGAGCCCTTTGAAGCTGAGCGTGGGGCCGAGTTCGTTGCCTTCACAAGTGTGATTGAAGACGACATCCAGAATGACTTCAATGCCGGCCTGGTGCAGGGCCTTGACCATCTGCTTGAATTCCACCACCTGACTGCCAGGTGCCCCGCCGACGGCATAGCCACGATGAGGTGCAAAAAATGCGAGCGGATCGTAGCCCCAGTAATTTGGCTTGCTCAGTTCTTCGCCTTGGAATCCAAGGATGGGAAACTCATGCACCGGCATCAACTCGACTGCGGTCACACCCAACGACTGCAAGTAGGGGATCTTCTCGATCACCCCCAGATAGGTTCCAGGATGGTTCACGCCGCTGGACTCGCTTTGCGTAAAACCTCGGACATGCATTTCGTAAATGACAGTCTCTGAAAGATCACGCCGCAGATGGCGGTCGCCCTGCCAATCGAAATGATCATCGACCACGACACACTTGGGCGGTCGGATAATTCCGTCGTCGTTGGTTTGAAAGTTGCCCGCCAGTGCCTTCGCGAATGGATCGATGAGCCGCGCGCGACCATCAAACCACTGGCCGTGCTCCGGATCGTGTGGCCCATCGGCCTGGAAATGGTAAAGCTGCCCTTCACCGATGCCGGGCACGAAGATGCTCCAGACATCCCCCCAACGATCGGTATCCGGGTCAAAGCGAATAACTTCGTCCGGTTCGCGGTCATTCAGTTCGTTGTATAGAAGCAGCCGCATTTCGGTGGCCGACCGGCTGAAAATAATGAACTGCACTCCACCGTCGTGGACGAGCGCGCCGTAGGGGAGGAACTGAGTGAATTGGAGATTTGGGTGTGGATGACGCATGAGCATAGTTGTGAGCTTTCTTACGGCAACGATTCGAGGAGATGGTGCTGGGGTCAGCAAACATACACTCGGCATTGCGCGAGAGAGCTCAGAGTGGTGAACGTTGTCTGGAAAAATGTCGCTTTCGATTTTGACGTGCCACGTGGATAAACCCTACGTCCTGTGGGGACCGTGACCGTCCGGACAAGCTTAACCGTTAGGGCGGCAATTCCATCAGGAATTCCCACGACTCGGCACCTTTCAGCAGTGTTCGATCCTTTATTGTCGTCTTTCGCTCCGCGAAAGGACGTTCCTATCGCGGAGCGAAAGGCGACTATCGGACAGAAACTCCTCGAACGTTCCTTAGTTGCGTTTGGAGGTGGAACTGGAGACGAATGCCACTGCAAACCCGCCTTGGAGCGGGCTCGTTGACAACACCTGCAATCGACTCGTAGAATTTGAAGTTTCCCGTATCCCCCGCGAGCAAACATGCGTAAGGCAACATACAAGGATGCCGGTGTCGACTTGGATGTCTACCGCGATTCGATGTCGCGGCTGCCGAAGTTGATGCATCGTACGTTTTCACCACGGGTCATGAAGCTGGATGGCGGTTTTGCCGGCCTGTTCAAGCTGGATTTTTCCAGCAAGCTCTTTCAACGCAATTACGTAGACCCTGTCCTCGTGGCCTGCACTGACGGCGTGGGCACGAAGTTGCGCGTCGCCCGGTTGACCGATACCCATAATTCGGTAGGGATCGATCTCGTGGCGATGTGTGTCAACGACGCAATCTGTTGTGGCGCGGAGCCTCTGTTTTTCTTGGATTATGTCGCAATGTCCCACGATGACCCAGCATTGCTGGAACAGATCGTCGAAGGGATCAGCGCCGGTTGCCTTCAAGCGGATTGTTCGCTGCTGGGCGGAGAGACCGCAATCATGCCCGATTTGTACGCGACGGGCGACTACGACCTGGCTGGGTTTTGCGTCGGTGTGGTCGAACGCAAACAGTTGATCGACGGCCGTACGATCGCGCCGGGTGACGTGGTGATCGGTGTCGCGTCGAGCGGCCTCCATTCGAACGGTTTCAGTCTGGCCCGCGGGGTTGTCTTCGATATGGAGGGCTTGGGCGTTGATGATCAGATCGACGAGCTTGGTGCTTCCGTCGGAGAGGCCTTATTAAGGCCAACCCAGATTTATGCTCGGCCTGTCCGCCGGATCCTTAACCATTACAGAGTCAAAAACGTGGTTCATGGAGTCGCTCACATTACCGGAGGCGGATTGCAGGAAAATATCCAACGCATTCTCCCCAGCGGGTCGAGCGTACGATTACAACGTGATGCGTGGCCTGTTCCAGCGGTCTTC
>JASLRF010000088.1 GCA_030744095.1 Pirellulaceae bacterium
AAGAGTGTGGGCAAATGTCTGGTGTTTTCAACTTCGCTGAAGGCTGGCGACGGCATTTACACCTGGGTTTCTGTGATCCAGACGACGATCCGCTGCGCGAGGCTTTGCAGGACCACGTGATGATGGCAAACTAGTGAGGCAGTGCCTCAGACCCAACCTCGCATAACCCCGCATGACCGACTCTGATTTTGACACACTGCTCGAGCAATTCCGCTCGTCATTGAAAGACTGTCAGCAACTGTACTTGTCGTGCGCGCGGCTCTGCGTTGAACAATATTCGAATTTTCTGCCGAATTCGCCCCAAGATTTTCTGCCCCTGATGGACGACCTGCATAAGGGGATGTTGATCAAGATCTACGTTTCGGTGGTCGAAGCCGATCAGCGTTGGAGCAAGGAAGAGAAACGACTCGGTCGTGTGCTCTTCGATCATATCTGGCCTGGCGGCGTTCCGGGTGGCAAGTTACGTGAAGCGGCGCAGCACGTTTTTCGTGAAGCCCAAACGCTGAAGTGGAATGCTCTAGTGCGGCCTTTCCACCAGATCGCGCCGTTGCGGGATCGCAGGAGCGATTTACAAACCCTGGTGTTCCGCATCGCCAATCTGGTCGCCAAAGCAGATGGTGGAATGAGCCACGTTGAAGAGCAGCGGTTGCACGCGATTCAGCAAGAGCTGGATCTGTATATGAGCAGAGTGTGTAAGGACGAGACAAGCAAATGGAAGAAGGAACCCAGCTTACCTGCCGCGGAGAGTATGCAAACCGTGCAGGCCATGCAGGAGGAGACGGAACAACTCCGCGAGCGCTATGAGATTAAGAGCGATCTTGATTTCGCTGTTGAACAGGACGAGAAAACACAAGAAGAGAAACTGGCCGAAACGCTGGCGAGACTGGACACGCTGATTGGGTTGGAGCAAGTCAAGCACGAAATCCGTACGCTGACGAATTTTCTCAACCTGCAACAACAACGCGCCGCGGCCGGGTTGCCGGAAACGGACCTCAGCCTCCATCTTGTGTTTGGTGGCAATCCGGGAACTGGCAAGACGACCGTTGCGCGGATCGTTGGTCAGATCTACGGAACCATGGGAATCCTCAGCAAGGGCCACCTCGTGGAAACCGACCGTTCTGGCCTGGTTGCCGAGTACGCCGGACAGACGGGCCCACGTACTAACAAGAAGATTGACGAAGCACTCGACGGTGTGCTGTTCATCGACGAGGCGTATAGTCTGGTTTCCGAAAGTGGCGATGATCCGTACGGGCGCGAAGCTATCCAAACACTGCTCAAGCGAATGGAAGACGATCGCGCGCGACTGGTTGTTATTCTGGCTGGATATCCCAATGAAATGGACGGGCTGCTTCGTACGAATCCAGGTCTTTCATCACGGTTCAATACGAAACTCACATTCGAAGACTATTCGCCCGAAGACCTAGGTCGTATCTTTGGCGAACTCTGTGAACAGAACCACTATCAAGTTCCAACGGCAACTAAGCTGCGCGTACTACGTGGATTTGACTGGCTGTATGAGCAGCGCGACGAGCATTTTGGCAACGGTCGATTGGTGAGAAATACGTTCGAAAACGCCGTTCGGCGTTTGGCAAATCGTGTGGCGGGCGTGGCGCCTCTTACCAACGAACTCCTCACGACGCTTAAGGCTGACGACATTCAGTTCGAAGACTTGCCCGACGATTTCTGGGAGCAAAAGGAGGACTCGGAGTTGAAAATCAGTGTCACCTGCCCAGGCTGCGGTGACGTGAATTCGATTTCGCCCGACTATCTGGAGCGACGCCTCCGCTGTCATCGCTGCGATCACCGCTTTGTGCCCGGTTGGGGGGCCCCTACTTTCGTGGAAAAGAAGTGATCCAGCAGGGCCGAAGAACAGATCGATGATGCGGGGCCTGACCATGCCGAGTGAACCATGACCCCTGACGAAACGATGCAATGCGTAGACATCTTGCTCAGCCACGTCTGGATGGTGCGTACTTTCTTAAAGCATTGCGAAGAGGCGGAAGAGGATGATGAACTGCGTGACATCCAGCGAGCACTGTACGACTACATGCTGGCGTTGGGTGGGCCGTTAAGTGCCAACGACGCGACGGCTTACTTGAAGCAAGCCAAGAAGAAATTGGCCAAGCTGCGCCGTACTGCGGAACTGTTTCTGGAAATCCAACCTGAACTTTCGTCTCACACGAATTTTCAAATGGCGGCTCGCTCGCTGCAAGCAGCGGTCGCCGAAGTCGGCAGGATCCTGGAACAACCGACGGACTAGACGACCGACGCAGCTACGTTCCACGGACCATCCCAAACCACTCGATCTGTTTCCGAGGACAGAAGCCAAGGCCAAGCTGGCGACAGTAGTCCTCGATCCAGTGAGATTTTTCGGCGAGTTGGATCGGGTCCGTGCCCTGCGGCATCAGCATGACGCGGTCCCTCTCGACTTGCGGAAACTGCTCCAAATACGTTTCAACCGCCTGGCAATCATCGATCTGGTCGACCACAAATTTCAGTTGATAGGGGAATTCGGAGATTAGCCGTTGGATCACTCGTGGCGCATGACGCGTCCGCTTGTGGCGCCCAACCCACTGCGATGCCTGTTCGAGCGACGGGGTGGAATTGGCAAGTTTCGGGCTGATTGACATCAGATCGCATTGGACTGGCAAATAAAGCGTCCCTGCCGTTTCGATCGTGATGTGCCGCTCGGCGGCCTTGAGCCGTTCACTGAGTGGAATTAGTTCAGCAAACAACATTGGTTCACCACCGGTGAGTACCACGTGCTGAATGTCGAATCGTAGCACACGCGCCAGAATCTCGTCGACCGAGAGATCATCACCCTCGGGCCGCCAGGAACTATGAGGCGTGTCGCAGAACCAACACCGCAGATTACACCCCGAGGCGCGCACGAAAACACTCTCGGTTCCTGTCAGAAACCCTTCACCTTGTGTCGAGTTGTAAATCTCGGCGGTGCGCATCGGCCTAAATGTCGTGATCTAACCTTGGGAAAATCCGGAGGATCGAATGTCCCATCTACCAGGATTCCATCCATGATGACAAAATGACAGCCTACCGAAAAGGAGCACACGAATGGCCGACAGTTTTCGCGACATTTTGGAAACATTTGAGAACCAGTTTCCGCAGCGCGACTACGAGATTGAAATCACCTGCCCAGAGTTCACGTCAGTCTGTCCGAAAACAGGCCAACCGGATTTTGGCACGCTGACGCTTACGTACACTCCCGACCAGAAATGCGTCGAGCTGAAGAGTCTGAAATTGTACTTGCAGGCGTTCCGCAACGAGGGGATCTTTTATGAGAATGTGACCAACCGCATTCTGGATGATCTGGTTGAAGCGTTGCATCCCCGTTGCCTCAAGATAGTGGCTGCGTTCAGTGCCCGAGGCGGAATCAGCACAAATGTCACGGCGTTGCATGAAGCGAAGCGATCATAGTGCAGCATCGCTTCTTGTACGAAAAGGTGTGGCTGTTTCACCTCTCTCGCTTGCAGAGCCTATCATATACGGGCTCAAATCATTCGGGCTGCACAGACGGCGACCGCAGCGTGCCCAGGAACTCCAATACCGCGCGGCGTGACACGTAATCCAGCGCAATGAAGTTGGCTGCCGCAGGTGCCGCTTCTCCGCCGTGCATCAGAATGGCTTCGGTCAATGTCTCCGCGCGACCGTCGTGCAGATAGGGAGCCGAATCTCGCACGCCCCACAGCGGTGGCGTGCGCCACTCTTGAAAGATGTTGGTGGTTTGAACGTCAATCAACGGTTGAGCTGGCGCACGCCCGCGGTGAGAAAACTGACCGCCACCATACAGCAAAGACCGACGCGGAGACTTCTGCGTTACCTGGGCGACTGCCCTTGTTCCTGAAACGGGGCGTACCTCTTGTGGAATCGCTTGCCCGGTGGCGACGGCAATATTCACTGCTTGCTGTGCTGTGACGCGTTCCGGTTTCGCGGGTGCCGGGTCGGTCAGACCGGGGCCCATGTCGTGCAATAATAAGTCGCTAAAGACATTGGGCACACCGCCTGGATTCTGGACGTGACAGACGATGCAGCCAATCTTCCTAAACGATTCAAAACCTTCGGCGATGACAGCTGCCTGGGGTGGGTCTCGCGGTGGCACTTGGTAGGGACGTGGAAGACTGGCAACAAACGCGATCATTGCCTCACTTTGTTGCTGGGACATGTCAAAACCGGCCGGTTGGTATTTCGGCGTTTCGGGCACCATTGCCTGGTCGACTCCTGGCACGCGCAGACCACATTCATTTCCACATGCTTCCAAAACGAAATCTCTCAGTCGACGAGTAACGCCACGCCAACCGAAATGGCCCGCACCGGAGTCCGTAACGGCTACACGACCACTAATCTCGGGATGGAGCCGCGCCTGCTGCTTCGCCAATTGATGCAAAACACGGTCTGGGATCGCGTCGATAAGTGCGGCACCAAATAGGGCTGTCGAATTCCGTTGACTCCGAACCAACTGGAATCCGGCTGCAGCGACTGGCTTCAGAGGCGCTTCGGATAGTTGCCTTTGCATCAAGATCCGGACGACGCCGTGCGGAGTCATATGGCTGGATTCTCCCGTGATTCTCGCACGGCGCAGTTCATAGTCGGGCGTAATGCTAAAACGATGGAGCACAATCGTCGTGTTAATCTCGCCATCATCAAGAAAGAACCCTGGATGTAACTCGGCCAAGTGCCGCAACTGCACGTTGTTCAGCACGCGCATTTTGTGAGGAAGGCTGAGAATGTCGATGTTTTTCTCGACCGGCCCGGCTCCGCCGACGCCTCCCAGGTTGTGGCACGCCACACAGGACACGTCATTGAAGTTAGGCCCAAGACCGTCTCCGCCCGGACTAGCCGGCTCGCCAGGCTTCCACTCACGTTCGAACATATCCCGACCGATTTCCAGGATCCGGTCGCGCGATACTTCTTGTGCGACGGCGGTCAACGAACAAGGTGAAGCGGAACAATACACCGTGATAATGATGAATGTGAGGCGAAAAAGTGTGTTCATGAGTTTTGCTCAATAATAAAAAAGCACACTGGATATTAACCGCTTATTCACACGCCAAGTCCATGGCTTTCCGCAAACGAGGTCCATTCTCGTTGCCGACTACAGTGACGTATTCTCCGTGACGATCAAATAACAACCAGTTTCGTGAATTACGAGAAAGCGTGACGCGCGAGATCGCGGCGTCTTGCAACAGCGCGGCAAGTTCGCCTGGCGTTACTTGGACTGATGCGAACGAAGTCAATCGGTCACGGACGGCATTACTCTTCGGTTCCCAAATCAACAACTCAGCCAGCTCATTCACAGGTGGTGCCGCGAAAGGTTGATCGTCGACAACGATCATCATCGGCCGATGCTGGAGACGCGATCTCGCATACCAGCCGTAAAGCGCCTTGCGACGCGCTGTGATCGATAAGCATGGCTGTCCCGTCACCGTCTCGAAACAGATGCGATCTAGCTTGTCGAGCGCTACTAAAGGAACTTCGCTCAACACTAAGTGTGCGAAACTCGTCCGAACTTCGCCATGGTGCCCCAACCGTGCAATCGCTTGCTCCAACATCGCTCCTTGCAACTGGTTTGCGAATCGATCGGCCAGTTCCCGCTTGTGAACCTGGCTAGCGGTCGCCACGACGTGGTTGACATATTGTGGACTCCACGCTTTGGTCGAGCCGCTTACGTCGCGTTTGCCGGCACAGGAGCGTTGAAAATCCAACAGATGCTTACCGTGGGCGCAGGTCAAATGCCAATTGCTTACTGCAAGAACCTGACGATCTGCTTCGCGTTCCAGCTGCGTTTCGCGCATCAAACGCTCGGCCAATGCAGCTGCGTTCAACAGGTCGTCGGCTGGCAGGAAGCCGATCGCCAAGTGCAACACCCGCGCTTCCGACGTGCAAAAGTAAAACATGACGTTGTCGGATCGGCCGTACTCGGGCGAAGGCGACGCGCGTCGCGGCATCCGCCGCTTGACTTTTTCCGATTCGCCGCGTTGCCGGCAAACGACCTCGAATCGTCGCTGCGACAATTCGATGATCCGCGGATCACAAAACGTCGTCGCTTCCAGCAAGCGCCCCATGCGCGATGTAAAAGGCTCAGTCGTCACCTCACCTGCCAGGTCAATCACCAACAGAGGTCTTTTCTTCTCCCTTGCCTGGCGACTGGCCGCGTCAAGTGACGGCGTCCATCTGAACCCTTCAGCAGCGTTGCCAAGGCGACACGGGTGACAGGTCAGACACAGCCATGTCGTGCACAGCAGCAACGTGCCTCGAAGAATCGGAAGTTGCACTAAGCAAGAAAAATGCATCGGAAATCGATCAGGCCAATGGGCCGCAGATGGGCGGCGGCAAGAACATCCACCTCTCTACCTATTTATTTCCTACGCCGCGACGAAGGTCACAAAAAATCTGACAAGAAGAGTTAAGAAACAGCTCGAGATTCGCGTCTCAAGTCCCCGCTGCCTCGCCAAACCTCCCAGAGGGCGTATATGTCGCATGTAGTGCGGTTTGGTGGAATCTATTTGTGGTGTTCGAAGACCCTCTTTGGTTGCGGCCAGAGGCTGCGCCGGGAGCATTCGAGGATCAATAGACAACGCGATCAGGACATTCCTGCCACAGGCGAAACAGCTGTTGGCATTCGTCGGCCAGCACGCCGGATTCCAATCGTACGGTGCTCCCGCCGATCTTCAGCACTTCGGC
>JASLRF010000089.1 GCA_030744095.1 Pirellulaceae bacterium
GACAAATCACCGGAGATGGCGGCACACATCACGTCCTGGCTGACCGATGATCAAGCTCTGAGCCGACGAATCGGACAATTGCGCGAGCTAAAGGCTCGTTTTGCGCACCGCGGCGCTTCGGCAACCGCCGCGGACTACATCTTGGGAAAACTGTCTGGAACACAACACGACCAACCGTCGCACCGGTCGACAAGGATCGATTCGCCGGAGGTTTCCGCCCCGCACACGGAGGATCGGTCACACGTCACGGCCAAGGATCGCCACTTTTAGTTCCCGTGGTTTTTGTTGATAATCTTGGTTGACGAATGTCGATCGTGGATTGTTACAAGGCACGTCCGTGTTGCCTTTCGCCTGACACCGAACAAGGACCATTCTGTGCTATTGGGTGAACCTCCGCAGACACAGTTTGATCTGAATTTCAGCGTCCTCGGATTCCCTGTGCGCGTGCATCCATTTTTTTGGCTGGCCGCGTTTATTCTGGGAAGTCGGGGGGGAAGTGACGAAGCTGGCCTTGTGTTGCTGGTTTGGGTCGTCTCGCTTTTTGTCTCGATTCTGATTCACGAATTGGGGCACACATTGATGATGCGGCAGTTTGGAATTCCGTCGCACATCGTGTTACACATGATGGGAGGTCTGGCCATTCCTGATTCGTTCGGCTTTGGCGCGCAGTCGAAAAACTCACGGTCATCGATCCTGATCTCATTCGCAGGGCCGGCGGCCGGATTCGCATTTGCCGCCGTGATCATCCTGGTGATCATTGGCACCGGTGGACAATTCAGAGTCGATCCTGCATTCGGTTTCCCCTTCTATCGATTTGGGCTGAACGCGGAACTAGGACCCGATAATCCTTGGAACCACCTTGCCAGTGCCCTCTTGTACATCAATATTTTTTGGGGACTCGTCAATCTGCTTCCCGTGTATCCACTGGATGGAGGCCAAATTGCCAGGACGGTGATGATTGATCAGGATCCTGGTGGTGGCGCGATTAGATCGCTATGGCTCTCCGTGTTTGTGGGTGGCGGGATGGCCGTGGTCGGCATCCTCAAACTCGGCAGTCTGTTTGTGGCAATTATGTTCGGCATGTTGGCTTTTCAAAGCTACATGGCCATCCAGCAGATGCGCGGCGGTGGCGGGTTTGGTCGTGGTGGCTTCGGCGGAGGCAAGCCTTGGTGAACTCAGTTGGAGGCACGGGCAACACGGCTGTCGACGGACCTCGATCCGAGCCAGCGGATGCGAATCCAACGGTTCCGACGCAGCGGGTGGTAATTCTGGGGGCCAGCAATGTCATTCGCAACATCTCCACGGTGCTCACAACGGCAGAGCGTTTTTGCGGTCAACCGCTGGATTTTCTGGCTGCTACAGGACACGGGAGATCGTATGGCCTGACGAGTTCCGTTTTGGGCCGATCGTTGCCCGCGATTAGGGCCTGCGCCCTCTGGGATGCGCTTTCCGAGCAGCCGCAGGTCCCCACCGTCTCGTTGGTGACGGATGTTGATAACGATCTGCTTTACGGTGCTTCAGTCGAGACAATTGTCTCTTGGGTCGAGGAGTGCTTGACAAAGTTGGTAAAGATATCCGACCGCGTGATTCTCACAGAATTGCCCCTTGAGAACATCGCTCGCCTAAATTCTGCAAATTTTTTTTTGATCAGATCGATTCTTTTTCCCAAGTCGAAACTGACGTTGTCGGCAGCGCGTGAGATGTCCGCGGCGTTGAATGAGCGAATCGCAAACCTCGCATCCGCGTCCGGCGCAACGCTGATCAAGCCCGATGTGGCTTGGTACGGCGCTGACCCAATTCACATTCATCGTCGCTACAGCGACAACGCCTGGCAACAAATCTTGGGCCCCTGGAAAACGAAAGCAGCTACCTCCAGGGAGGCGCCAATTCGTACCAAACGGATTCCGTTAATGAGGTGTCGGCCTCACGTTCGTTGGTTGATGGGCATCGAGCAGCGTCGCGCGCAGCCCACGTTGCGGTTGGCCGGCGGTACGCACGTTTCCTTCTTCTAGTGGTACAAAAAAGCCTTGAATTCAAGGCTCTTCTTGCAACTCTCAGTCGATTCTGGCGGCCAGATTACTGGCACTGTACGTTACTTTGTATGAGATTTCTGAGGTGCTTCAGTGCGTTCAAACCTAACGTGAATGCCGTGCCGCGCGCAGCGAATCTGAGATCTTGCTAGGTACCATCTTCACGTCGATCTGACTGTCATGTCAGGTCACCTTGTGGCGAGACCTGGAGAAAATTTCTGTTCTTGATCCACTCGCCACGGGCGCCTCGCGCTTGATTGCGGCGCGATGATCAATTGATGGTGCTGATTGAGACGATCATCAATATCTTTGCACGCGTGTTTCTTTTTTTGGACGACGACTTCGAGTCGGTTTCGGTTTCGGTCCTGAGGCACAGAAATGAATCGGAAAGATTTAGGAATTTTTTTGGGAAAAACGTGTTGCAGAAATCACGCTGTTCCGTACAACTAGATTTTGAGATGAGGTTTAAACCACTTCTTTGTTTGCTTTGTTCAACGTTTGGAATGTTGTAACGGACAAACAATTCAAAACTGTTGAAAGTGGTTTTCGTTTTTGTCAGTGCGGTTAACTCGTCGGTGAGACCGCGAGATGGAATTCGTAACTGACTTTTTTTTAACGGAGGACGTACTGTGGCCAAGAAGAAAGCTGCGAAGAAGAAGAAGAAAGCTGCTCCAAAGAAGAAGGCCGCCAAGAAGAAGGCCGCACCAAAGAAGAAGGCAGCGAAGAAGAAGAAGAAGAAGTAACTTCTTCCTGGGCGCGTGATTCACGCAGCCGACTTCCGCTTCGGCGGAATGCTGACTACGACAAGAAAGAGCTGTCGGAACTTCCGGCGGCTCTATTTTTTTAGCTCGTCCGACAGCTTTCGGGTCCTGCTTGCTTCAAGAGTTAAGATCCTGCATCTCTCATTCTGGGAGAGATGCGATGAGGTGAAAACCGCTGTGAACCCGCAACTTAAGGCGGGGGCGTTCCCTCTGGCGTGCGATACTCGGCTCGGTAAACTACCTGAGCATGGAGTCGCGTGCGACGTTCAAAATGGGTCTGATAATCCAAATCGCCAGTCGCTGGACGTTCTTGTACGGTTAGCGGGCCGATCAGCGAAGTCTCTTGGGCGATCAATTTGACCGATGTTTCATAATACTCGGCGACGTCGGTCCAGAAATGCAGTTGTCCGCCAGGGATCAAGACGCGTTGAACGTCGGCGAGTAACTGTTTGTTCATCACACGTCGCTTCTTGTGCCGTTTCTTCCACCAAGGATCCGGAAAATAAACATGCACGGCGGCCACTGTCCGATCGCGAAGGTACTCGTGAAAAACACGCAACCCATCACCCTGAATCATCAGTGCATTTTGGAGGTTCTGTCGCGCCAAGCGAGCGGCGCAAAAACGGGCATACTTGCGCATGACTTCGATTCCCAGGTAGCCCCGCTCTGGATGGGACTGGGCGGCATTTTGGATGAACAGGCCCTTGCCGCTACCAACTTCGACTTCCAGTGGCAACTCGCGACCGAAATGCGCGGCGACATGAAACGGCTGAGGCAGTTCGTCCAGCGTGAGAAGGTGATTGGTCAGATCGAGCGTTGGTTCAATTTTACGTAGAGCGCGTCGCCCCATGGCACTTGCTTCGCCTGATGACAGAGGCCAAAGAAGTAGATGATCGCGAGGTGAGCCAGTCTATTTCGAGGTCAACTGGCGAACGGCCTCGACGGGCATTGCGATTCCCTTCAAGATGCCTTCCACAACGATAGAATCGCCAACCACACCTTGGAATCGACTGACAATGATCCGGCCGCGCCGCACCTTCTGCAACTGGCACATCAGAATCAGTCGACTGCCCGGCAGGACTGGATCGCGGAAGCGCACTCCGTCCAAACCACCGAAACCGACCATCTCAGTTCCCACAAGATCATGTTTCTGGGTGTAGTAGCTGCATAATTGGGCGGCAGCCTCGAGCATGATGACTCCTGGCATGAGCGGCATTCCAGGCATATGCCCCTGAACCCAAAACTCTTCGGACGTCACGTCTTTGTAGCCGACAACGATGTGCTTTTCTGTGTCTTCATGCACAATCGCTGTCAGATGCTCCATCGCGAATCGCTGAGGATTGTATCTACGGATCTCCTCAATATCCGCGATGACGCTGTCGAAATCGATCGTCGATAAGTCAGCGATCAGGTCTTTCTTAGGCACAGTTCCGACCTCGTTAGACAAACTCAATTGGCGAGACCGATTGCTACGGGAGGCGGAGCTTCTTGCGTTTTTCTTTGCGCTTGAGGTTATTTGCCGGGCGTTTGCCGTGATTGGCTTTCTTCACCTTGTGCGTCGGTTTGGCCATTGATCTCTCCAAGGAAAAAAGGGCAGCGGAATCTCTCAGTTTATCAGCATTCTGGTCCACTGAGAACCCGATTTGGGGCCTGGATAATCGCGGTGGCAAGACGAATCGGGACGAGAATCACCAGCAAACGCCTAGTTGTTATGATTCCACACCCACAACAGGCCGCAGAATATGCTCGCAACGAGGGCGACTCCAGCCAGCGTGCCGTAGACGATTTCGTTCTGCAGCGTGTGCCCGGCAAAACTGGCTCCAAAACTTCCCAGCCCCAGGCCCATGGCAAAGCTGAACCCGTAGCACAGACTGCGTTTTCTTAGTGGCGTGTATGTGGCAATCAGGCTGTTGTAGATCGGTTGATGCATAAAATGGATGGTTGCCCATAGACCGGCAGCAACCACACGTTGCGAACCGTCGGCGACGCCCATCCAAACTAAAAAGGGAACGTTGCACAACGTCACCAGCGCCAGCTGCTGTTCGAGACGATCAGCGCGAGCATAGTGCCCGGCCAGATACTGACCAATGCAGCCTAGAACCAAAACGCCGGCCGCCAAGAAGTTGCTTTGACTGGCAGTTGGTATTTCGATAACGGGAATGTCCGGCAACTCGACGCCGTTCAAATAACGCGGCAGGAAACTCAAGACTGCCGAATACACGAACCCCTGTAGCGCGGCCATCAACGTGAGCGTAAAGAACGATCGCCAGTCAGAATGGTGCTGCTCGGCAGTCGAAGACGTGCTGCTTGCCTCGTGCAACGCTGCCGACGATTGGCCACGCCAGGACTGAGCGAGGAAGACCAAGCCGAGGACAAGGCCCGGTGTCATGAGTACCCAGTAGACCTGTCGCCAAGAGGCATCAAATGCCAGCATTCCGCCAACCACCAGTGGCGCGGTGCCAATTCCGGCCGACCCAAAGATACCGTGCAAACCCAACGCGCGGGACCGATTCTCAGGCGTCGTTTCACGCGAGATCAACGCAAGACCTGCTGGATGATAAATCGATGCGAATGCGCCCATGGAGATCATGGAAACGAAGAGAGCCGATTTCTGCGTCGTTCCGGCTGCCAGAACGCACGTGACGGCGCAGCCCAGCAAATAGACGGTCAGTAGTTTTCTTGACCCAAAACGGTCCACAAGCCAACCGGCGACAATCGCGCCCAACCCCCACATCAACCGCCAGGAATTCGATAGTTTGCCCGTCAGCGCTTTCCCGGCTTCGACGTCGTCCGCGAAAAACTCGCTGGCGATTTCCTGTTCGACGCTCGGCAGCGCGAGTTCGTACAGATGCACAAGGGCATGGGCACAGGAAACCAGCAACACCAGACGCATCGCAACTGATGACTTCATCATGCAGCTGCCCGGGTCAGCCTGGCCAGCAGGTCCTTTGCCGCGCCGCTGTCGATCGCCGCATGGGCTTTTTCCGCACACGCGTTCAAAGTAGGACTAACGCCTGCCACCCACAGCGCCGCGGCGGCGTTCATCACGACAATGTCGCGAGATGGGCCGGCAACGCCATTGAGAATGTCGCGGATCAGCTGAGCGCTCGCGACGGGGCCATCAACAATCATCGTCTCCTTACTGGCGACCTGCATTCCAAAATCGCCAGGGTGCCAGACGAGCGATTCGACTTGGCCATTGTGAACGTCACTAACGTGCGTAGCGTCGCTGATTGTCACCTCATCGAGTCCGTCGGCCCCCGACACGACGACGGCGCGTTGCGCGCCGAGCATTCTCAGTGCGTCAGCCAACAGGTCTCGCAGATAGGGCTTGCCAACACCCAACAACTGGTAGGGCGCAGAAGCGGGATTACAGATCGGCCCCAACAGGTTGAAGATCGAAGGGACTCCTAGTTTGCGGCGAGCCGCTGCAACATGCTTCATGGATTTGTGCAGTTGTGGGGCAAAACAGAAACAGATTCCCAGTTCGTTCAGGCATTTCTCGACAGTCGAAACGGGAGCCTCGATATTGACACCCAATTCAGCCAGCACGTCTGCCGATCCAGTCTTGCTGGTGATGCTGCGATTGCCATGCTTGGCGACGGCAACGCCCGATGCGGCGGTAACCAGGGCGGCCGCGGTACTGATATTGAAAGTGCCTGATGCGTCCCCCCCCGTGCCGCAAGTGTCGAGCAGTTCAGTCCGTTCGGTACGAACCGGCGTCATGTGCCGTCTCATTGCCTGGGCGGCACCAGCAACTTCCGCCACGGTTTCGCCCTTTAGTCGCAGCGCGTTAAGAAGTAATGCGATCTCGTCGTCGCTCCAATTGCCTTCCATGATCGATCCGACGACCTCCGCCATTTCGTCCATCTCTAGGTCTAGGCCACCGGAAATGTGTCCGATGACTGATTTTGAATCTTGATTCACCAGCAACCTCGTGAGTTCTGTAATGTGTGATTCGTGCCGAGGATATGCCTTGTCGCCTAACACCATGGATCTTACAATTCCACGCTATGGCAAGGAAGGTGATCATTGACTGCGATCCAGGGATCGACGACGCGCTGGCGATGTGCATGGCGCTCTTTGACAGCCGTCTGGAGGTCGTAGCCGTGACGGCGGTTCCCGGTAATGTGTCCGCCGAGCAGGCCAGTGTAAACGTCCAGGCCATCATTGACCAATTGGATCCGCCTCGCTTGCCGCGTGTTGGCACCGCATCGCCGATCGAAGATGGGCCAGCCGTCGGTGGAGCCAGCTTGCACGGGGCCGACGGCCTTGGAAACGCCGGGCTCCCAATCTCTCCGTTGCATCACCAACACCCGTCAGACAAGCTAATTTGTGACGAAGTCCACGCGGCACCAGACGAGGTGACCATCATCTGCCTCGGCCCGCTCACAAACTTGGCGCGTGTCCTCCGTCGCGATCCGGAAGTCGCATCGCTGGTGAGCCAGATCGTGATTGCCGGCGGAAGTGTCTGCGTTGGTGGCAATGTGACTCCAGCCGCCGAATTCAATATTTATGGTGATCCGGTCAGCGCCCGAACTGTCTTCCGCTCGCCAATCACAAAAACAGTAATCCCGCTGGATGTCACGAGACAAGTCTGTTTGACACTCGACGTGATGGATGAACTTCCGGTCGGGTCGACCAACGCGGGTAGCTTGCTCCGGAAAATGCTACCGTTTGCCTTTCGCGCCCACCATCAGATTCGTGGTGAAGAGAGCATCCTCATCAACGGTGTCGTGGCGTTGCTGAACGTCCTGCAGCCGGAACTGTTTGGGACCGAAGAAATCGCCGGTGATGTCGAGATCAGCGGTCACCTTACCGAAGGCGCGACGGTGTTCGATCGACGCGTAAATCCAATCTGGCGAAACAATATGGAGGTTGCATTGACGGTCGATGCGACGGCCGCGAAGGATTGCGTCGTACGCGGGCTGCGGCGGTGCGGCACGGGCGGCTAATCTGATTGCCGGGTTGCTTCGCAGCGAGGATAAAGTTGCCGTGAATCACCCGCTCACGCGTCTTGAGCTACTGAACCGTCTAACCATCTCCTTCGAAGCGGCTGCGATCGTCGAGACGAAGTGTCAACTCGACACGCTTCCCGCCCCGCAGCACCACCACGGCCACATCCTTGCCGACCGGCGTAAATCCAACGACCTTCACCAGGTGCACGTCGTCCTCGATCGTCCGGCCGTCGAATTGAATCACCACGTCGTAGGGCTGCAAGTCGGCGGCGTCGGCCGGCGCGTCGGGAGTGATCGAGCGAACCAGCGCGCCACGCGGCTGGGCTAGTCCGATCCGCGAGGCGATCTCTGGCGTGAATTCGGCGCTGCGATACAGACGGACCCCCATATACGCACGCGTCGTCCGGCCTTTGGAAACCAATTGCCGAGCGACCATGACAGCCATGTTCACGGGGATCGTAAACCCGATCCCTTCGCTACCGCCGGAACTGCTGGCGATTGCAGTGTTGATGCCAACCACTTCGCCACGCAGATTCAATAGCGGTCCGCCGCTGTTACCGGGATTGATGGCGGCGTCGGTCTGCATGAAATCCTGATACTTGATATCGCCGTTTCCCAGCCGCAGATCGCGGCGGCCTTTGGCGCTGATGATTCCGTAGGTCACCGAATGACTGAGGCCAAATGGGCTTCCCACGGCCAAGACGAAGTCGCCAATTTCCACATTGTCGCTATTGCCGATACGGGCTGACACCAAATCCTCGATGTCGATGGCCATGACCGCCACATCGGTCGTTCGATCGGACCAGACGTTGGTCGGATTGGTGGTCCTACCATCGGCGAAGCGGACTTCGATTTTCGAGAGTGGTGAATTGTCGATCACGTGCCGGTTGGTGATGACGTAGAACGTCTCATCAATCTCGATAATGACGCCTGATCCAGCCTCTTCAACCGACTTGCGGCGATAGTTGTTGTTCGACGAAGGTGGGATCGTGGCTTCGATGTGCACCACCGTCGGCGTGACCAGACGTACCACGTTCTTGAGCAAATTGCCTTGCCGCTCGAGTGCCTGAAACGCGGCGTCCACTTCACCATAGAGTTGCTCGCGTGCTTCCGGAGAAAGCGAGGCAGGGAAGACCTGACTATACGCGACCGGCGTTGAGCAGGTGGCCAAACAGAACATTGCTCCCGTACAAATCCAGGGAAGCCACTTTTGACAATTTAGGCGCTGCACCAATCGTCCTCCTTGACAACGAAGCAAGAGAATTACTGTGACAGAGGTGACACCGTACAATGAAAGCGAGCGAACACAGATTGGCACGCGTACCGCCGCCGAAACGCGTACCGTGGTTTACTGCCCAAGCCAGCAATCATGAAACGTCCATCTCGATGTCGCTGATGACAACATCATTGTTGCCCGCATCGGCATCAATCAGTCGATCCCAGTTGGCAATGTCGCTGCCAGTGAATCCGTCTTTCTCGGCTTCGCGTTGGCAATCGATACAGAGCACGGCATAGGGCAAGGCCTGAAGTCGGGCCAGTGGAATTGGTTTGTCGCAGGCTTCGCAGGCACCATATTTTCCATCGCGCATTGACTCAAGCGCGGCTTCAATGTGGGCCAGCTCGCGACTTTCGA
>JASLRF010000090.1 GCA_030744095.1 Pirellulaceae bacterium
ATCGAAGCAGTACAGCGATCGGAGTTTGCCGTCAGCGTCCTCGGCACACGCCACAAACACTTTTCCGTTGGAGACGATAGGACTGCCGTTGCAGGGTCGCGGCAGCGCGGTCTTCCACTTGACATTCTCTATCGCACTCCAATTCACGGGCACGTCCTTTTCGTCCGCCAAACCATTGCCGTGCGGCCCACGAAAACCTGGCCAGTCGCCAGCTTGAATGAGGCCAGGGATCAACAGAATGGAGCAGGTGAGGATCACGATACGATGGGGCATCAGTCTTCTCCGCGGATGTTCTTTTCAAAGGGGTGGGATACTCTTCGGTGACCTGGCGTCACTGGGAAACACTGGTACCGGCGACGGAATCAAAACATATCAGACCGGTTTAGTGACTCGCAAGGTTTGCAGCACGCAGACCGCTTCAGCTTGCCAGGCGACCACCGTCGCTGTCGTGCCTGTCTGGTCTCCTGCCTGCACGTCGTAAAGCTCACTATAATCGCAAGTTGCGATCCAAGCCACTCTGCAGGGGGGTTGCTGGACGATCACTGCGAGCGAATTGTTGTAACGCTGTTCCAGGGCGGGAGTTTGCCTTGTCGACACAAGGCGAATGAGAAAAAGCTCCCAAGCACCACGGTGTGAATGTCGAATGATCAGTTGGGTGCCGATGTCTAAATCCGCCACGATATTCGTGTCTACCCGTTCAAACTCCGCTCAGTGTGTGAAGCGAAAGTAGTTTGTCCGAACTCGAATCACAATTCTTCCAGGAGGATCATATGCAATCGCTTGCAGTTGCCGCGCTGATTCTATGCGGCACAACCGAATGGCATGACGGTTCGATGGTTGTCTTGCACAACAGCAACAAGATGGTTGCCGGCTGGACGGACTCTGAGGTGACCCATGTCGCTCTGGTGTTGAATATCGACGGCCAACCGTGGGTTTATGAAGCAACGCCAGGAAAGGTGCGACGTGTGCCGATGGCCAGTTATCGTGAGGAACTGCGTGCGCTGAACGCCAGTCGTCGGCGACCGACTCGCATGTCCGTGCTGCAACCTAAACGCCCTTATTCGCAACAACAAGTTGCGAAGATGAGAACGTATTTAGACAAGCAGGTCGGCCGTCGTTATTCGGTAAAAGGAGTCGTTCGCCGAAAACCGAGTGATGGAATTCACTGCGCAGAGTATGTCGCGACGGCGCTGGCGCAGTCTGGACGCTATCGCACAACGAATGCCCACTCGTTACATCCGGCCACAGTTGTTCAGAATGCTGCACCTTTACATGCGTCGCCAGCGAATGTATCCATTAGGTCCAGGAAGTCGCAGGAGTCATGGTGTTCACGTTCCTGGAAACAGTGGGACAGTGTGCAAACTTGGTGCTCCTGGGCTTGTTACGAGGCTTTCCTGCTCTGTTGGTAGCGCAATGAAACTTGTTATCTATCCCGCCGTTGACGATGTGCGTTTGGAACAAATCAAATCAGCAGCGGGTGCGATGTCCGTCGTCAATCTTGACGATCCGCAGTCGGTGGTTCGTGAGATCGTCGACGCGGACGCCTTTTTTGGCAAGCTAACTCGGGATATGTTGGCAGCGGCCAACGATCTACGATGGGTGCAGTCGCCAACGGCGAGTCTAGAACATTTCTTATTTCCCGAGTTGGTCGAACATCCGTGCACGTTGACCAATATGCGGGGCCTTTTTTCTGATGTGATCGCTGACCACGTGTTCGGTTACATTTTATGCTTCGCACGCAACCTGCACCTCTACCTGCGCCAACAGATATCGACAACTTGGGAGCCGATTGGCGGCGAGTCGGCGCGTTCGACCTTTGCGTCTGGGCCGGGCGTTGTCAGTTCGATGGACCGTGCGCACCTGCATATGAGCGACTGCACGTTGGGAATCGTGGGATTGGGCGCGATCGGAAGGGCGATCGCAGAGCGCGGTTTGGCCTTCAATATGGAGGTCGTGGCCGTGGATCCCTATCCAGCGAAGCCTCTGCCTGGCGTCGACGAAATCTGGAATATGGAACGATTTGACGACTTGCTGGCAATGAGCGACTTTGTAGTGATTGCTGCTCCGCACACGCCGAGCACCGAAGGGATGTTTGGCTGTGAGCAGTTTCAACGGATGAAAACGTCGGGCTACTTGATCAATATTGGTCGCGGCGTGATCGTCAAATTAGACGATCTCGTCGCGTCACTCGATGCCGGTGAAATTGCCGGTGCAGCGCTGGACGTATTTGAAGTCGAACCATTACCCGCTGATCATCCGCTGTGGGCGATGGAAAACGTGATCATCACGCCCCACGTTGCGGCCTGTTCGGTGCACATCGCCCAGCGGCATTTGGATGTGCTGCTTGAGAACATCGGCCGTTTTGTCCGCGGCGACGAACTCCTCAACCAGGCCAGCAAGATCGAGTGGTTTTGAGACCAATTGCCTACTACGGCGTGATCGCACGCAAGACGTTGCGAATTGGCTGACCGGAGACATACACCTTCGGTCGCACGGTGACTGTCGGTCCGACCCTGTAGGCAGCGGTCGCGGGATAGTAGGCAGCGGTCGTGGGATAGTAGGCAGCCGTCGGACCTACAATCGGCGACGCGTAGCGTGGCAGCACTGGCCGATACGTGACGACGGGAGCGGCAATCACCGGACGATAGGCTGCAACGGGTGCGACGCCTGAAATCACTGGACGATAGGTGACAACCGGCCTGGGCGAGAGATCGACCTGGGTGGCCGGGATAAACGGTCGATAATTGACTACCGCACCGCGCGGCACGACCGCACGGTAGGTTGTGATCGGTGCCGCCGAGGGCACAACGGGGTAGTAAGTGACGACGGGAGCACTCTGAGTGACAGGGGCCGTGGTACCCGGTGTACCTGGCGAATATGTCACCGTCGGTGCCTGGTTTTCGCCAGCGGTCTGCGTTTTCGACGCTGCGACAACTGGAGAATTGGCGGTAATCGGAGTCGAGTGCACGACGGTGGGCGTCCCATATGTGATCACTGGCGGGGCCACGAATTGCTCGCTTGGTTGAGCGTTATTCGTTCCTTGCGCGAACACACCCGTCGCGACGCAGACACTAGATGCAACGGCCAGGACAAGCGTGCGGATGACTCTCATAGAACCAACTCCTGATGGGGCGCGAAATGCGGTCGCGTGGGGATGAAATTGCCCAGTGGCTATCAATCCAGTATCGCAGGGAACCATGGCAAGACAAGGATTGAAGTGGTAGATTTCCGGCTTCCAACGGTCAACGCGATTCACGTCGTAACGATCACGCGAGATAGGTCGACGTGTGCAGGTTTATTGATTAGCTGAAGTTGCTGGACACTCGCACACATGCAGTGCTTGCAGTCATGGCGCGTGAGGCTCGCACGTCTTGAAATTGCGCGTTGGCCTCACAGATGGCCGGCGGTGGCCACATTGCCGCACCGCAGTAATCGACCACGGCCATAACCGTAGGCCGTAGCTTGCCCCATAAAGCGGGGTGTTTACATGAAATAACACGTTGTGAGAGGGTCTCCCGACTGGCCCACGTTCGGGAAAGTCAATCGGTGAGTCGTGATTCGCCACAACGGTGGTCGAAAGACCGTGCCACAACAGTGGTCGAAAGACCGTTCCACAACAGTGGTGGATTTCTCGCGCCACACGTTGTGGGCTGGTCTCCCGACCAGCCCACCTTTGGCGGAGCCTTTCAGGGTCGCACGGCCGCAGGCGGAAGCCGCGGGTTTAAGACGCACTACTGCCCCACTTCGCCTGATCTTGTACGCTTGGCCTTCCAAGACCTACGAATTCATCGATCGCCTTGGAAGGAAGGTCATCGTACTGACAATTTCGAATGACGCGCCGCACTACGTGAGTTTCCAACCCTTGCGATACTCGCGATGAATCAACTCATCCGCCTCCGGTGCGTTGGTCGCGCAAAGCGATTCGTGGTCCCACTGGAGTTTCTTTCCAACGCGGTAGGCCACATTTCCCAAATGGTTCGCTTCGGTCAACCAGCCGGCGTATTCGAAATTGCAGGTTGTCGGAGCACCCGTTTTGCACGCATGAATCCACTCGGCGTGGTGGCCCAGCGATTTGGCAATCGTCGGTTCCGGCCGTTTGAAATCCGAGAACTTGTCTTCGGGCAGCAGGGCGTGTTTGCCATAGTCTGATAACAACATGCCTTTGTCGCCGACGAACAAGACGCCGCTCTTCCATTGTGGGATGCCACCATCCTGCCAGATCTTGGGCTTGTGCGTACCCTGATACCAAGTCAGGTTGACCGGCGCTCGCTCGCCACGGGCGCCGTATTCATAAGTGACTTCCATAGAAGCCGGTGCGATCTCGGCGTGGGCGGATGGACCTTTGGCGTGGATTGTCTGGGGGTGATCCAAGTCTAGAGCCCAGAACGGAAGGTCGACCCAATGACTGCCGAGATCCGACATGGTGCCATTGCCGAAATCCCACCAGCGGTACCACTTGGGGCCTGGAAAATAGACATTGTGAAACGCACGCTTGGGTGCCGGGCCGAGCCAGAGATCCCAATTCAAACCACTTGGGATGACGGGTTTGTCTCTTGGACGTTCACGCACGGAAACGATATCACGGTTGGCCTTGGCGTCGGCGGCTGATTGCCGACCCCAGGCGCGATTTACCCAGACATGCGCTTCCGAGACGGTCCCAATCGCGCCGCCTTGAATGAGTTCCACGACACGTCGATAGTTGTCACCGGCATGAATCTGTGTCCCTTGTTGTGTCGCCACGTTTGCTTTGGCGGCCGCTTCACGAATCTTGCGAGCTTCCCAAATACTGTGCGTCAGAGGCTTCTCGCAATAAACGTGCTTGCCCAATTGCAGCGCCGGCATGGTGGCGAAGGCGTGCGTGTGTTCGCAGGTACTGACAACCACGGCATCGAATTCTCCAGCATGATCGTACAACTTTCGAAAGTCTGTCGTGTGCCTGGCGCGGGGATGTCGCGACTTGCCGAAATTGAGATTGTTTTCATTCACATCACAAAGGGCGACGATGTTTTGCGATTCGACGGAACGCATGTTCGCGCCGCCACGTCCGCCTGTACCAATGATCGCCAGATTAAGTTTCTCATTCAATTTACGAGCACGCAGGATGGTCGGCGAGCCAAGCGCTAACGCGCTCGTGGCGATCACGGAAGACTTGAGAAACGACCGTCGGTTGTAGGCGGCGTCTGTTAGATGCTGTTTTGATGTCGAGGCTGTCATGTTCAACTCCTTCGGAGAGAATGGGCGTTCGCAGGTATTATGGCATGTTCGGTTAGGGAAATGCAACGCGCGAAGCGATGCCGCGTAACTGCGTGGGCTATAACGCTCACGGTGTCAAGTCGTGCTCCTCGAGCAACTCTGCGATTTCGACGGCCCGATGGTCCTGGACCGAGCGATAACAGGCATCGACCAGTGCCATCGTTTTCAAATTGTCCCGCCCATCAATTTCCGGCTGGCGGTTCTGTTCCAGGGCACACAAGAGCTGAGCCATCGTGCCGACAAAGGCATCAGGAAACCAGACTTCGTTCCAGCGTGGTTGGAACCACTTGCCGGGTGCGTGCGTGGTCAAGAAGTCAAGTGTGCTGGGCGTGGGCTTCGGGTAATCGGGCCAGCCGATCGTCCCCCGCGCCAAGCCTTCGGTTCCTTCAACGCGCCAGCGGATGCCAATGTCCGGCTCCGCCCCATCAACTGCCGGACCTGCCCAGACATCGTCCCACGAGGAAGCGCGGAAGCCATTCTCGTATTCTAGAATGTATAAACAGATTCCATCCTCGTGGGCAAAGCGGTCGGACGTGCGCGGGTCCGGGCGAACACTGGCAAAGACGCGCTGCGGGTCGCCAAACCAATAGCGGAATGTGTCCAGGTGATGGATTGACATGATCCGCAGTGTGACCCAGCCTTGACGCTCCTGCCACGGCATCCAGTGTGGAATCGCGCGCATATCGATGCTGGCGAAAACGGGTGTGCCCAAATAGCCTCGGTCAAGCACGCTCTTGCAGCCGCGAACGGACTGGTCATAGCGCATGTTCTGGTTCACAGCCAGCGTGATCCCGGCTGCCTCGCACAGCTGAACGATTTCAACTGCTTCCGCCAAATTGACACCCAACGGTTTTTGTGCGAGCACGCCGCGAATGTGATCGTTGTGCTTAACGACTTCCCGGACCACGTTCAGTTGAATGTCCGGCGGTACTCCGATATCGATGACCTGAATGTCGCGATCGTGCAATAGCTGTTGGTACGTGTCGTAGACTCGCGGAATATCACGCTGCTGGGCAACATTGCGGGCCTTTGCCGGATCGCGCGACGCGATCGCTAACGGGTTGAATCCAGCGCGTTGGTAAGCGACCAGATGGCAATCCGCAACGATGAATCCAGCCCCGATACACCCGATGGCCGGGCTCCGGTCGACCGGCAAGTCTGGAAGATAATCGAGTTCCGCGATGACAGAATTCATGTGGTTGGATCCCTCTTTGAACATCGAACATCGAACATCGAACACTCGACATTCAGCTTTCAAACTCGTTTCAAGACTGGCTTTTGATGCGGCGTTCCTCAGACCAATTAAATTCACAGCCTCTCCGCGAATACTACGTCAAGCTCGCAGAGTGACATGCGATAGCAGTTGATCCGCCAATCCTCAGTCACGGAGACCGGCGGCTTGCATCAGCTTGTCGGTTTCGCGGTATGCTTCTTCGACCCACTGAACGATCTTGTCTGGCTCCGGCGCGTATTCCAGTTCGATCGACATCGTACCAGCGATTCCCAAGTCTTTGATTTCTTTGAGATACGGTTCAAAGGGGACAACGCCACGACCGGGAGGCAGGTCACCATGTTGTTTGCCGTCGCAATCCGAGATGTGACAGTGAATTGCCTTCCCTTTCAGTCGGCGTAGTTCCTCCGGCGCGACATCGGCAAGTAGCAAATGGGAAACATCGATGTTGGCACACACCGCCTCGTGACCGCAATCGTCGACAAACCGAACCATCGTATCGACGGAATTCAGCAACGACAGCTTGAAGGGCTCCAGCTCCAGGGTAATCTTAACGCCCAAATCGGCCGCGTAGTCGCCGAGTTCGCGGCAGTTGTCGATTCCCATCTGCCATTGTTCTGCCGGAGGAATCACCTCTTGATTCCAGATGTACTCGCCCAACACCAACAGCAAGTTGTCCGCCTCGTACTCGTAAACCAGATCCAAATGCCTCTTGGCTCGCTCGACGTGAAATCGCTGGACGCTGGGAAGGAAGTCAACTAGACCAGCCGCGACGCAGCAGATTGACACGATCGGCAGCTCCAGGCGATCGCATTCGTCTTTGATCAAACGTCGCTCGCGCACGTCCGTGTCCAGAGGATCGACGGCAATGTCAACGACGTCGAAACCCAGCTGCTTGGTCTTCTGCAGACCATAGACGGTGGGTTGGTTTGCTTGCACCCAGGTGGAATTGATCAGGCCGAGTTTCATGTCGGGCGGCTCCTGCAAGCGTTTTTCAGTTACACTCTGACGACAATGGAGGATCAATGATCATATCGGTCGACGGCGCTGGGAGAAAGTCGTGACAGCTATTGTGCGCTAAAACATTGTGCACCAAAACCAGACGGTTGCCGTTGTGGTGCGCCGCTCGCAGGCTACCGATTCCAGTCCTTCCAACCGACGACTTCGTACATTTGTGCTTTTTTCGGTACCAGGTCAGTGGGCACCGGACGTAGCAGCCCAGTCGCGACAAATTCGGTTTGCAACAGTTCCGGTGTCACATAATCTGAGTAGCCATAGTTGCCCGGACTGCGGTAGCGATCTAATTCGAACCAATCTACTAACACGTGCGAAATGCGGTGCTTACGCAACACAACGCGACGATCTCCTGTGGTCCCCTCCCGCAAGAGCTGTTCGAATAGGCAATCGTCGAAACAAGTGTTGTATAGAACGGGCACCGTGACGTTGAAGGCCTGCGCGTCGCCGACCAGCATCGCGCGATTGCCCGGCAGGACATGCTCATTCAGATAGGTATGCCCCGGATGTGAGACAGTCTTCAATTCAGAAAGAGATACGAGATACCGATTGTCGCCGATTTCGTACGAAGTGACGAGCAATAAGTTCGCCGCCATACCCCAAATCAGAAATGCCATCACGCACGTCCGCCAGATTCGATTGGGCGACCAGGTCGCGCCGACACCAACCAGTAGGCAAACCACCGGTAGCAGTGGCAACAGGAATCGTTCAATGCGGTGCGTTAGCAACCACCATCCGCAAACTCCAAACATCAGAAACGCCGTCCACCAGAATACTAACGAGCGACTGCGTCGCGACATCCATGCGGCGACGACAAACGGGAATAGCAACGGGCTGGCGAACTGGCTGTCGAAAGCCAGCAGCGACAAACTGTCGGCCAGTTGTGAAACCGTGAAGCTGTCTCCGTCGCCATCTGTGGGAGTACGGTGGGCTCGCGTCCATTGAGCGTGTTTTTCCGGGGTACGGGTTGTTCCGTCGAATACCTCGTACAGCAGTGGATACGTCGGGTTGCCTGTCAGCACGAGGTTCTTGCCAAACCACAAACCTGACGCGCATGCGACGGCCGCCAGAAATACCACGGCCGCCCGCCATTGTGGAGTTCGCCCGGAACCAAAAAGGACGAATAGCAAGACCGGGATCACCAAGAACAAGACCGACGGATACTTGCACGCGACGGCGGATCCGGCCAGGAACCCAGCCAACATCACGAGTCCCCGTTGATCGTTGTTCGGTGGCGATTGATCGGTCTGCTCGGATCCGCGGGCGATCTTGTTCGCTTGCCACCAGATCAAAGCGGCCTGGAGTGTCAAAATGAAATAGAAGGCCACTGCGCTTTCGATCAGACCAGCCGTTGTGACGCGAGCGATCCAGGGTGTGGAAAGAAAGGCGAAGGCACCCACGCTCCCGGCATACGGTGTCAAAAAACGTCTGCCCGTCGCATAGATTGCCAACGCCGCCAAAACTGCGAAGACGCCGGTGATCGTCTTGCCGACCAACGCACCCCACCACCACGCGTCGGCACCGGGCATCAGTGCCATCCCCAGCACGGCGTGCATTTCTGCGCCGAGCGGCATGTTGCCGTAAACATTGTGCGGCATGAATACAGCGGCACCCTGTTGAAACCATTCCTTGGGCACCTGCAGATGGTATTCTCGGACATCAAAATGCCAAGATGGCAAAACCGATCCGAGCAGAAGGAACAGGGCGAAGGCCGCGGAGAATCCAATGAGCGTGCGAGACCAACGCGGACTGGTCGCATCGTCACTGGCGACAAGTCCAGTCTCCGTGGTTGCCGCATCGGCCGCGGGTTCGCCATCGGGCACTGTCTTGTCGAGCCTGCGGCGGTAGCCAATGGCTGTCAGAATCAAGACCAGCAGGGCGGGGGCGAACAGGATCCAGCGATTTTGCAGTAGGCCGCCCAGCCCAACGGCCAAGGTGTACAGGGACCATAGGTTAAGGCCAATACCCAGTGAAAAAAGCGTGCCTTCCAGCCGCGTTAGCCGCTTGGCCACTGCGACGGCGTCCAGAATAAGACGACCCGTCGCATAGCCCAACAGCAGGATGAAACCCGCCGCCAGTAGGATCGGGACACGGTCGAGGAGGCCAAAATGAGCCGAATCTCCACCCATCCAATCCGTGATTACAGCGTCCGGAATCAGCAACCAACGCAAGGCCAGAAGCTTGCGAGTGTCCGCGGCATAGAACAGCACAAGATAGACTAGTGTTCCGACGAGGATTGTCGGGAACCGCCAATCGAAACCGCTTTCGAGCGTTGTGGGCGCATCGTCGGGCTCACCAGGCTTCGCTCCAGGCCTCTTCTCAGTTGACAGTTTTCGTTTGGGCACGTCGAGTCACTTTCGCGGAGGACTAGACAGCTTGTGTCAGCTTTTTCTTTACAAATGAGTCAAATTCTTAACGACGGGCACCGACCGCAGGTTGGTCGGAGAGCGGGTCGTCGTAACCGAGCGATAGCTCGCATCGGTCCGCGGCACAGCCCCGCCAGGCGATTTTCTCGGGAACCGCCCTTTGTCGGCCCGTATCTAGCTACCAAATCTCGCTGAGATGTGATTAAGTGGGCTATGATTAAGTGAAATCAGTGTGGCCATTGTTCCGCCACCAGCAATTGTGACAATTCTAACGACCCCTGCGGAAGTTTCCGAGACGATGTCCCAAAACGCTCCCTTAAA
This sequence comes from Pirellulaceae bacterium, assembly GCA_030744095.1. Next base: position 10,186 of record JASLRF010000090.1, read on the forward strand.
AGGCATTTTCACTCCCAATATCGTTCCGCTCGACACGCACGCCGAAATCAACGAACCCGAACTGAGACGTTACGTTGATTGGCTCATCGAACGGGGTGTGCATGGATTGTACCCCAACGGTTCGACGGGTGAGTTTACTCGTTTTACCGCCGAAGAACGTCGCCGGATCATCGAGATTATCGCCGATCAAACGCGCGGACGAGTGCCGATTCTGGCCGGAGCCGCTGAAGCGAATACCCGCGAGACGATTCGGGCCTGCGAACGCTATTTCGAACTGGGTGTTCGCGCCGTTGCCATCGTTGCTCCGTTCTACTTCAAATTGAGCCCCGCGGGCGTCTATGCGTACTTCAAAGAGATCGCCGACAATTCGCCAATCGACGTGACGCTATACAATATTCCCATGTTCGCTTCGCCCATCGATGTGCCCACGGTGCAACGATTGGCGGAGGAATGTCCTCGTGTCGCGGCGATCAAAGATTCGTCGGGCGACTTGCCACACATGATGCGGATGATTTCGGCGGTGCGACCGTTGCGTCCGGACTTCGCCTTCCTGACCGGCTGGGACGCGGCGCTGATGCCGATGCTCCTGTTGGGCTGTGATGGTGGCACCAATGCGACTAGTGGCGTTGTCCCTGAGATCACGCGCAAGCTCTATGATCTCACGATCTCGATGCAGCTGGACGAAGCTCGCGAACTACAATATCGTCTGCTGACGTTGTTCGATGCGATGCTCCTGTCGTCCGAGTTTCCTGAAGGCTTCCGTGCGGCGCTACGTTTGCGCGGAATTAATACCGGGAGCGGGCGCCAGCCACAATCGGATGTACAACAAGCCGGCTTGATCAAACTCAGCGACGAGTTGCAGTGTCTGCTGGCTGGCGAAGGATTTACGGACGAGCCCGTGGGCGGTTGCCCTGTTGGCGACTCCGTCGACCCGGATCAGGTGGCGAGGATCGTACGAACGGTGGTCGACGAACTGCAAAAGCAACATGAGAAAAGGCGATAAGTCCAATTGCCGCACTTCTGTCGGTCTCATCGTTTCCAATTAGACCGTGTTCTTTCTTGGCCGTCCTCCTTGTCTGAAAACTCCGATTCTTGGGCTTCGTGTTACTCAGACTTTTCGTACAATTCGGTCTCCGGAAACTCGGCGCTCCATGCGTACCAGTGGCACTGGATGCTGTCGACCCATTTGAGTTGCTTGCCGCGCAGCCGGCCGTCCACCGCACGTCCCGCGAGCGTCCAACGTGTTTGAGTTCCGCGATCCTTGTACGGCGCTGTTTCGGGTGAGGCCGGTTGCTCGTAAAACTCGAGTTGTTGGCCGTCGACCTGAGTGCTGAATGCCACCGCCGTTTGGGTCGATCCGTACCAGAAGACAGCGATCGGCTGGCCGTCGATCGTGTCGGTGAAGCACGCGAGTTTGCCAGCGTCCTCCAGTGGATAGGCTTTGCGCTTCCCGCCGATCTCGACGCCCAACACATTGGTCATCGGTTTCAAGCGATCATCCACGTCGCCCATCGATGCTTTGGCTTCCTTGCTGAACTCCTTGGGAAGCGGCGCGACCTTGTACTTTTTGCCGTCGAACATCTTATAAGCGACCGACTCGGGATGTAGCATCAGCCAATATTGCCAATTGGTCACCATGCTCGAAATGCGTCGGAGTCGCTTCGTATTCTCTGGTCCATCGATGGCCTCGCCCGACAAAGCCGATCGCAATATTCCATCGCTGCCTTTGACGACCATCACGCCGTCGCGCCAGCCGTAGAATTCGTAGGTAACTTTGTAGCCCGGCGATTTTTCGTAGGCTGCGACGTAGCCACCGTCCGGGTCGTAGAAAAAGATCCCGTAGGTATCGTTGATTACTCGTGGCCCTGAAAGAAAATGTCGCAGAGGAATCGCACCGCCGTTGTGACCGCCACGCAGCCAAGTGACGACACGATCATCGCCCTTGATAAATCCATTTCGATGCTGCGTGATGCAATAGGAACAAGGCGGATTGGTGATCGACTTGATGGGATCAAGTTTTACAGTCAATTTGCGCGGCTTCATCAAGGCCGATTCGACTTGGAGTTGGAACTTTTGAATCCGCTGGTTGCCGCTGTCGCAGACGTAGAGGAACCCCCGGTCGTCCAGAGCCAAGCCGTTGGGCCGATCAAATTGGCCGTCGCCCTTTCCCTGCTTGCCGAATGTCATCAGCAATTTGCCTTGGGTGTCGTAGACCAGAATTCGGTGGTTGCCCGTGTCGGGTACGAAGAGTCGATCCTGCTTGTCGAAATGGATCGCCGTCGGTTCACTGCGCGACTTGCTGGGATCGGGCAGGTCCCACCGTAACAGCAGCTTGCCTTGAGGGTCGAACTTTTGGATGCGGGTATTGTGGTGGCTAGCGACATAGAGGTTGCCCTTCGAGTCGATTGTGATCGCATGCGGTCGGTCCAGCTGTCCCGGCTCGTCGCCTTTTGTTGCCCATTTGCGAAGGAACTTTCCGCCCTCGCCGAGCACTTGAATGCGGTGGTTGCCAGTGTCGGCAATAAAGAGTTCACCGCCGGACCCGGCGGCAATGCAGAGCAGTCACCTGGACTGTCCGTCTTCGACACCCTTCGAGCCAAAGCGGACTAAGAGTTTTCCTTCAGGGGTGTATTTCTGCACCGCTTCAGTCGCGCCGTCCGAGGTGTAGACGAAACCCTGGGCGTCCGTGAAGACGCCGGTTGGCAGTTTGAAGTGCCGCTCCAGGTCGCTGAAGTCGCCCCACTCCAAAAGAAATCTTCCGCTGCTGTCGAATTTGCGGATGCGGTAGCGATTCTCGGACTTCGTTTCGTCCTTCTCGTCCTTCTTCATCTCGTAGCGGTGGATGACGTAAACCTCGCCTTCCGCGTTGGCGGCAATCGCCAATGGATCGAACCGACCATCAGGCGTGACCTGCTTGCCCCAGGCGGCGACGAAACGCGGAGCTTCCGCCTCCGCCCAGACGGGAACCGTCATCAAGACAACAATCAATGAAAGTGCAATTATTCGGTACATATCGACATGCTCCTCCACTTGAAGTGAAAGCTAATACGACGCACATCGAACAGGTTACTGCGCCGAAATTGGGTACACAATAGTTGGAGCGCAAAAGGGGTCGGGAGTCTTTTCAGTCAATACCCAAGTCAACTCCACATCCAAGCTCGCGCGAAACCTTGCGTCACCGTGTCAATTCACAAAGAAAAGACTCCCGACCCGAATGGCACTTAATCGACGTAAGGTTGCTGGTGGCAGTAG
>JASLRF010000091.1 GCA_030744095.1 Pirellulaceae bacterium
GCTTGGCAGGCCCAGATCGTTGACAGTGCGTGCCAACGATCGCCCAACGCGTTGCTGACCGCATCGATCGACTTGTCGTCGAACATCTTGCGCATGTCGCTGTAGAGCGCGAGCTTCTTACCTTTCAACTCGGGATAACGCTCGACTGCCGAGTCGAGTTTGCTTTGATCGCAGTCACAGATAGCGACAATCTCGACGTTGTCTTCGGCCATTTGCGCCAAGGCAGTTATGTGCGACCGCATACGCCCCCCCATGCCGAGCAACCCCACACGAATAGGTTCGTTCGCACTCCTCTGAGTCTCGGCAATCGCAGCGGTGGCAGCCAACGCGAAGCCTGTCCCGGCAGCTGCGCTCTTAAGAAACTCCCGTCGATCTTTGTCTGACATTGAACAGCTCCTTGTGTACGGTTTTGTTGTGTGCGGTTCTAGTGTTAATCCACGACAAACAGTCGCTATTCGTCAAGCTGCAAGGTAGCAACGACAGAGCCATCCGTACTACGCCGCTGAACCAGAATTCCGCCGTCGGACGAGATTCCCACGGCTGAGAGTGATGCCGAATCATCGTTGGGTAACAACGCCACGACCTGACCGTCCGTCAGATCTGCCGTCAGAACATATCCGCCGTCGATCCTTGTTAACTTCTCCTCGCGCGGCGGTTCATGACCGTCGCGATAGGGTCGATAGAGTGCCACGAATTCCACCGCCTTTGCTTTGGATGGCGTGGAAGCCGTCAAATGCCATTCGCGAAGCGTGATTCGAGGTCGCGGGTTCGGGTCGTACTGGTCTGTCTGCGAGAATGCAAGGCCTTCTGGTGCCAGGATCGAAACTGCGCAGCCAACATCTTTGACTTTGAGATTGATATCGTGTTGGTTCGTGACCGCAAATTGCTGTGTGGCGTGCAGCCAATATTCGAACGTCGAGTCCCGCCGGGCTACCAGACGATCGTAAACGACAACGAGTTCTGGCTTGACGAACAGAATCGTGCGTGTGAAGCGGTCGAGCAGCGGATTACCGGAGTCCGAGCGGTAAGCGGCACCTGCCTCGCCCGCCACAATGTCGATCGATGGAGAGGTCTTGAACGAGATGATGTCGCCTCGGGACGACGCCGAGTGCGCCAGCTGCCCACGTCCGTCGACGGTGATGTTGTTGACCGACCTGGTACTCCACATCCAGCGCTTGTGGTGCTCGGTTCCGTAGCTGTCGCGATAACCACTGCGAACCAACAGCCGCTGACCGTAGGCCCAGAGCAAAAATGAATTGTTCGCCTCGTAGCCGTGCGACTGGGTTCCGAAGGGGCTAGACTTGAAGACGACTTGAACGTCTTTTTCCGCGTCGTCGACCGTCGTGTTCAAGACCGCCTGGCCGATGCCCCGAAAGAGCCGTGATGCAGGCAAGTTGTGGGGGGATTCTGCCGCAACTGGTGGCAACGCACCGCGAACGAAACCGATGTAGCCGGAGACGGGACGCGGGTCTCCCATCTGTTCGACATACCATCGCCAATGCCCATTGCCGGCTTGGGTAGCGAGTTGCGTAACCAGCGACACGGCGTGTGACGCATTCCTGTTTGCGTTCAAATCACCGAAGCCGGCACCCACTTTTCCCGGCGGCAACAAGTACATGGGGTAGTATCCAATCCGCGAGAAGTACGGCTTGTCGTAGGCGTTGACATCCATCGCCGAGCGCATGACATCGGCCCACCACGTGAAGCGGCCAACGTAGCTGTTCCAATATCCGAATCCTTCGTGCCATCCTCCGTCGTCGTCTGACCAGACCGGGTAGACATTGTGGAACACATTCATCGCGAACCACACCCAATCGTCGGCTCCCTCGACTTCGTCCAGCATCGCGATTCCCACTTCGCCCAGGAAATGCCATGCTCGATTACTGTGGCTAGAGAATGGCTGCCAAAGGTGTCTTGGGTAAAGGTGCCGGTACATCTCGTCGCCACGAATTTTCATTACGCGGCGGCAGACCTCCCGCTCCGGTTCGCTCAGCAGGTCATGGACAAACGTGTACGTCCGGACGAAGTAGTATGCGTAAGGCATCCCCGCTTCGTCGTTGTAGCGATACCCCGTTGCCCCTTTGGGATCCCACTTTGCGCAATCCATCAGAATTCGTTTGGCGAGTTGTCCAAATTCCTCTTTTCCGCCGAGTTGTCGCGTAAACGCTAGAATCGCGGCACTGTCCAACGCCTTAGTCGTGTACGTGCGGTTGCCCCACCAGATCTTCCGCCACGCGTCGCTGTTGCGAACTACATTCGGCCCATACTTGGGAGGCTCATCAGTGGGCGGTGGTTTGGCCACCAACCGGTCACATTGTTTCACTAATTCTTCGAACTGCGTCCGCATCGAACCTTGGGCCAACGAACGCAGTCGAGGCAACTCCTCCGGGCGGACATATAATCGTGGATGAGATCTGGGGATGCGAGCGAGGAGTTCCTTGCGCGGTGGCAGCGGCATCTCAACGGCGTTCTCACTGATCGTGAATGTCCGCGAACGACTCCAGTTGGTCTTCGCGCTTTTCTCGGTCACACCACGATAACGCCAAGTGTACTTGCCGGGCGCGAAGACTCTCGGCGGACAATGGACGTTCATCTCGATGTCATCGGCGCGGTACTCGATCGATGTGAGGCCTGTTTCACGGCCGCACTCGACTTCCCACGCAGTGACCTGACGATCGGGGCGCCAGCTGAAACTGGGCGGATTCACGGCCGACACTGCGCCCGCTGCGGGGCGATACCCCCACTCTTTGCCGGTGGCGGGACTCTCGTCCAACTTCTCGGCCGACGCTGCGATAACACAGCAGGCCAGCTGCAACAGAACTAAGTATGACATCCGCGAAGACATGGTGAACTCATTTGACTTTCGTAAACCACCAGCTCTGTTGGTGCGTACCCATCAGGCTCCGCCGTTTCACAGTGATTGGAATGGTGCTTATCTTATTGCAACCAATTGGCTGTAAGTTTCACGAATCTGTCACCTCTCCCGCAAGCGGGAGAGGTGCGTGTTTCCGTTGTCGGCCCCTTTCAGGGGCCTTCCTCAAACTACCGGCTCTGCCGGTAGTCGTTGATTTGCCCGCCATGTTTGGAATCCTTTTTCCGAGCCATCATTCGATCCGTTCCCTTGCACGCGGGAATCGCGACGAATCCCCGGAAGCGTTAGGGGGCAGATTCACCAAATCATGAATCAGCAGCCAGACCAACTAGCACCACTTTCGGTTAGAGACGATTGCCACGACCGGCAACCGGAAGGCGAG
>JASLRF010000092.1 GCA_030744095.1 Pirellulaceae bacterium
AGCCCTAGAAATTGCCAAATTCACTGATCTTTCTTGCGAAAAATCCTGTGGACACGTGGCGGACCTTGCCGTGCAAGGCTCAAGCTCGCGAAACTACAGAACTTGTATCAGGTTTATCTGTACAGATGAGTCAAGTTTTCAGCGACGGACACCGACCGCAGGTTGGTCGGGGAGCGGATCGCCGCAATCGACCGATAGCTCGCGTTGGTCTGAGGCACAGCCTCACTAGCCTAAAACACCGCCGGCAGGGCCGAATTTCCCAAGACCATCGCGGGTGGAGTTGGCTCAGTCGTCACGAGTGACGCGACCTCGTCCCCGTTTCTTGTCGCTAGTTCGCTGCTTCGCTTGCAAACGACGTTCGCGTGAGGCACGCGATGGTCGTGTTGCCTTGCGAGCTTTGGGAGCGATTGCAACACTGGACAGCATCTCGCGCAGCTTTGCCAGGCAATCTCCCACATTACGTCCTTGATCGCGGAATCGCTGACTTACCACGACAAGTTGGCCCTTGTTGTTGATCCGTCGACGGAACTTTTCCACAAATCGCCCGCGAACGTCCTCAGGCACGCTCGAAGAAGAACTGACCGACCAGTGCAGGGTGACCTTCGTATTGACCTTGTTGACGTTCTGACCGCCCGGACCACTGCTTCGCGAGTACGTAAAATTGAATTCCTTGAGTGGAACTGCGATTCGATGATTCACAACTAGCATGTGGGGGATCGCTTCAGGAAATCGATGGGTGATGTAGAACCTGCAGGGCGTTAAGAGCTATATTATCGGCGATTGGCCTGGGAGGCCAACCAAGTTAACAAGATGGCTTAGTGGGGAGTTTGGAAAATGCGTCAGCTGCAATGGTCATTCGGTTTTTTGGTGCTGATGTCGATTGGCTGTGCCGATCGCAACGATGTTGTGTTGCTGTCTTCAGATCTGACGGATGATAATCCCGCAGTTGCCGGTCTGGCGACACGTTCGCAAGGCCGCGACTGGCCAGTTTTTCTGGGCCCAACGCGCGATAGCAAGTCCAGCGAAATGGGGATCATCACACGGTGGCCGCTCACAGGGCTTCGGATTGTGTGGCAGAAGGATCTTGGCACGGGTTACGGAATTGGCACGACGAGTCGCGGACGCTATTTTCATTTTGATCGCTGGGACGACACGGCACGCGTGACATGCATGAAAGCAAGGACTGGTGAAGAGATTTGGCGATTTGAATACCCGACCGAATACGAGGATATGTACGGCTACAACAACGGGCCACGTTGTTCGCCGGTTATCGATGATGACCGGTTGTATGTCTACGGTGTCGAGGGCGATTTGCACTGCCTCAATGTCAGCGATGGCAGTCTGATCTGGCGGCTTGAGACATGGAGGGAGTTTGGTGTTATTCAGAACTTTTTTGGCGTGGGCAGTACGCCCGTCGTCGCAGGTGATCTGTTGATCTGCATGGTCGGCGGCAGTCCTCCCGGCAGCCCCGGTCTGCGAGAAAGCGATGGCAATGTCACTGGCAATGGCTCAGGAATCGTGGCATTCGACAAACATAACGGCGAGGTCAAGTACAAAATCACCGACGAACTGGCCAGTTATGCAAGCTTACAGTTGGCCACGATTGATGGACGGCCTTGGTGTTTCGCGTTTTGTCGAGGTGGGCTGGTCGGTTTTGAACCGCAAACGGGACAAATCGATTTTCACTATCCATGGCGATCGAAAATGCTGGAAAGCGTCAATGCCAGTGTGCCCGTCGTGGTCGGAAACGAAGTCTTCATTTCTGAAACCTATCAGATCGGCAGTTCATTACTTGCCGTCCGCCCCAAGGGCTTTGACGTGGTGTGGAAGGACGACACCAGCGTTCGCGAAAAAGCGATGAAGACGCATTGGAATACCGCAGTCTACCATGATGGATATTTGTACGGCTGTAGCGGACGAAACACACCTGACGCGGACTTGCGGTGTATCGAGTGGAAAACCGGCAAGGTTATGTGGGTTGAACAACAGCCGGCAGTGACGCGCGAACGGTCTTCGCTGATGTATGTGGATGGCCACTTCGTTTGCTTGGGTGAATTCGGCTCGTTGCGCTTGCTGAAGGCCAATCCCAACAAGTATGAGGAGGTTGCGCAGGTGACGTTGATGCGCGAAGAACCAGACCCTCAACGTAAGAAGCTGTTTGCCCCGCAGCCGCTGTTGAAGTACCCAGCGTGGGCCGCACCGATTCTTTCTCACGGGTTGCTTTATGTACGCGGAGATGACCGCCTTGTCTGTATGGAATTGATCCCACAATCGCCTGCGGATTCGCCCTGATAGCCTGCTGATGTTCGTACCAGCGGTACTTGTACCAGTGGGACTTGTAGGCTGTCGTACTTGTAAGCTGGGAACAAGCGAAGCGAAGTTCCGGCGATGCCCAAGAACGAACAGCTTTCCTTCGCCGGCACGGCCAACACTCGTTGTCCTCCGCCTAGCCGATCGTCAACCTCCAGCCAAAAGCCGTTAGCTTGGCGCGGATATTTGCCACGATTCGAATTTTTGTTTTGAATGAGCCAGTAGATCGTCGTAATCGAATGGCTCGACGTCTTCACCCAAAAGCTTGACGTCGTAACTTCCCCGATAGCCGCCGTCGGCCAATTTGGAGAAGATCTCGGCAAATGGGACAGCACCTTCGCCAAGGCGACAGCGGTTTTGTTCGCCCGTCGGTCGTTGCTTGGCGTCGCCCAACTGAACGATCGCGATGCGAGGCACAATGTCGGCCAGTCGTTCAATGGCCGTCGGGTCGAGACCAAAATGGTAGGTGTCGAAAGCCAATTTGATCACGGGGCTATCAAATTCCTCCAGTAGATCAACCGTCTCGGCCAATTCGGTTAAGAACGTCCAATCGTTGGCACAGCCCGCATCCATCGGTTTGATGGCCAACGTCACTTCAAATTCCATCGCCACCGGCATGAGTGCCTTCAAGGCGTCGTTCAGCAGCCGGCTTGCGTGGTTTGTTGTGTGACCACCACGGGAACCGCTATAGACAATTAGACAATCTGCCTGCAGGTCCGCGGTCAGGCGAATGGCATCTCGAGCATCGGCTAGGGCATCGTTATAGGAGCGGCCATCGCTTCCTGTGAAACCACCTGCCCACATCAAGTTGGAGGCTCGAAGGCCCATTTCGCTGAGCAGTTCGATACCCTTTTCTTCGCCAAAATCAGACAGCTTCTGGCGCCACACGCCGATCGACCGAATGCCAGCATCCGCGTAGCGGTGAACATCATCTTCAAAAGACCAGCGATAGGTCGTCAACTCGTTCATCGAAAACAATGCCATCCGTGTCTCCAGTCTGTCCGTGCAATTGGGTTCTAAGGTAGTATGCCGCATCCTGTTTTCCGTGTAAAGAAACCGGCGAGCTGGGCTCAACTTTGTCCTGGGCGCTTTGGGGATCTGCACACAAGCCAGCATGCCTGAAGAGACTTTTTGGGGATCGACTTGTTTGCATGATATCCCAAATGCCAGCTTACAAGGCAGGTCTCGCCCGCAAACTAGGCGACCACCCACGATCGCTCGGCGTCATGGCGTGGGATTTCGCCTCATTCCAGGGTGATCCCGAAACAGGCGCCATCTGGCACGCCGATTGCAACGCAGGACCAGTTCAGTTTCCTTTTGGTTGCGCGCCTTGGCGCGTGTTGAGTACTCGCATTTGGCGGAGAACCCGATGAAAAAGATTGAGGCTGTCATCCGGCACCATAAAGTTGATGAAGTTAAAACAGCCTTGGTGGAGAAGGGCTTTCAGGGGCTCACGATCACCGAAGTTCGCGGTTTCGGCCGACAGAAGGGCCATTCTGAAACGTATCGCGGCGCAGAATACAAAGTGGACTTCGTGCCGAAGATCAAGCTCGAATTGGTCGTTGCCTCGGGCGATTGTGATTCGGCACTGGAAACGCTAACGGCCGCAGCACGTACCGGGCAGATTGGCGATGGCAAAGTGTTCGTCAGCGAACTCCAGAACGTCGTGCGAATTCGCACGGGCGAAACTGGCGAGGATGCCGTCTAAGACGACCATCGTGTCACGGTGAATCTGCCCGCTCTGGTTTGGCCTGCTTGGACGTCAATGACCAGGCAGTTATCCACCGGTGTTCCGTTCGAACCAGTTTGAATTCGTCCTGTAACCGATCTTCCATGTCCGGTAAATGCGCGGCTCCATAGAAGATTCCAACGGTCGTGTGTCCGTCTTTGATTGACTTCTTCAGAACAGACATTGCGCGCTTGTTGCGTTCTGTGAGGATGGTCGAACCTTCTGGTCCATCTAACACGGACGTGGATGTCGTAAGGTCGGAGAGCTGTTCGGCCATGATCCGCTTGAGCTTGATCGTCCGATCCTTCGACAGAAATGCAAATAACATACGGAAGTCGCCTGATCCGGATGGGTCCTTTGATTGCTCGGCAATACTCTGCCCCATCATGCGCAAGAACATCTGTGTCATGCTCTCGCCACGGTCCTGCATACTCTTAGAGAATTCAGTTGGTGTCAAATCAGCGTGCACCATGTTTTTCTTGCGGTAATCAATATGATCCAACTGAAACTCGAGCCCCAGCATGTTCTTCATCCCCACCTGCAAAGCGCTGATGGGATGAGCCGAACGCTGGCCCGGCTGCGGGACTTCGTTCTTTCTGGCGACCAGTTCGTAGAGCACAACGTCGTACTGCCCGAAGGCCTTGTTCAACTTGTCATAGTACGCTTTGTCGCCAACATGAATCGCGCCAATCAAATCGACTTGCAGACGTGTTTCGGCGTCACCCTTGGGGCGGTAGCTAACAACGGATGTCTCTAACGCCACAGGTTGGCCATCTGCCGAACGATGCAATCGGACAAAGCTATCGCTTTTCGCTTTGATCTTCTGTGGCTGGTCAGCCAGAGACACGTCGCAGGTGAACGCGACAATTCCCACAATTGCAAATCGGCCAAGTTGATCCAGAATGTTTGACATGGTTCGACTCTCGTTGGGTGGCGCCTTGTAGGTCGGAATACCGTGGTTGTGCCGCCTCGGCATGATAGCGTTCGAGCTGCATATCGTAACGCAAGTGCGTTGCAAATCTATGGAAAGTATACCGCCCGATGGGCCAACGGCAATTTGTCCGCCGCGGGCTGCCCCTCGCGGTGATCTTGTTTTCAGGCAAAAACGAGAGATCCACCGCCCTCGACAGAGCCAAC
>JASLRF010000093.1 GCA_030744095.1 Pirellulaceae bacterium
GGCGCTGAATCGGAGTTCTCAGTCTGGAATGCGGCTGCCAGAACGTTCGTCGGTTGACAACACCGGCTGCAGATATTTCGACACGGATGCGCGCTCATGACAAAAAGGACACTACCCGGCTGGGGCGCGATCCGTGGGGGCCGAGATAGAAGTCCTGTCCATCGAGCGTGACGACAGCTTGCCCGGTGGCTTTGTGCTTGCGGTACTTGGGCAGAGAATTTGTCAGACGTGGCATGTGCAGTTCTCCCGTTATTGGTCGCCAAAACGGTAGTTACCGTTTTGCGCCGTGAGAAACGGGCCGCACTGCCGACCACCGGCAGGTATCACAAACTCTTGATTCGGCAGGATTTAAGTTCTAGTGGAGCCGAAGGGGGTCGAACCCTCTACCTCTGCATTGCGAACGCAGCGCTCTCCCAAATGAGCTACGGCCCCTCGCAGGTTGCACCAAGCTGCAGGCTGGATGCGACTACGCCATTTTAGAAGGGGTGGCATCACGCGCCTAGGTCGGCAACGGAAGCCTCGGCCGTCAGGGTTCAAGGCCGATGCTGCGCGTGTAGGCAGCCTGCTGCTTGTCCCGACCCAGCTCGTCCGTAATCTGCTGCCATTTCGTGGCGGCCTCGGCTAGCGCCTTCTCAGCCGGTTCGCCATCGAGCGCACGTTGGACGGCCTGGTCCAGAGCCGCCAGGTATTCTGGCCGTGCTGGGATTCGGACAGACGAGAGCCATATGGACTGGTCTTGCGTGCGACGCAGCAGTTCGCCATATTCCGCTGCCGATCGGTCGCCGAGCTGTGGATTGACCCAACGGCGTGCGCCAGCAATTTGGGAGGTACGAAACAAGGTGGTCGACTTACTGGTCGGGCAGACGATATTACCCAGTTCAGACCCGCCCAGCCACAAGAGCATGGTGTTCGCCGCGGATGAACGGCGTCCCCTGCGGGTCAGCGCTGCCAAACGTCCGGCGCTGGCTAACAATGGCACTGTGGTTACCGCGCCTGCGGCACGCGGTTCCCACAGCTGGCTGCGGAAGTTGAAAACATCCGACGATCCTGGCAGTTGAGCGAATCCCACTTGCATCGGCTCGCCGGCGGGTTGACCACCGTCAGCCGAATCCGCATGGCTCGGCCAAGTAAACGCCATGGCGCAACGACCTGACAGGAAATCACTACGCACCTGAGCGGGGGTTGTGGCCCGCGCCTCAGCCTCCGATGGTGCGGCTTTGACCAGTCCTTCGAGTGCCTTCACAAACGGAGCTCCATCGATCAGCGGCCGCATATTGCGCAGATCGAACAGTGTCGAATACTGGTGCGGATGCCGCACATAGGCAGCGGCCCTCGCCAACAACAGCTGTCCCGCCCAGCCGTCTCCAAGCGGTTCGCGTGCCGCATACCATGGCCCATCCACCGGTGGCGTGTGATCGCCCAATTCGTCGCGCTTCGCCAAACGGTCGACGAGTTGTTGGTAGGCACTCCACGTCGTCGGAGGTGTGAGATTGAGCGCCTGGAAGAGATCCTGCCGATACATCAACGTCAATTGAGGCGAACCCAAAGAAACGGCAAAGGACTTCTTGCCCCAGGTCGTCTCCCCTCGTCGCAACAATTCAAAGACGTCCTGTTGATTGAAGTTCTCGGACTCCAATACCCGCTTTCCTAAGGGAACGATGCGATCTTGTTCAGCGAATTCGCCGAGTAGTCCGCTTGGGAAGACCACGACATCCGCTCCCAACGACTCGCCGCCTGCAGCGCGGACGCCGGCGCCGCTGGACCGATGCAATTCAATGGCGGTGTCCGATCGCGCTCGCCATTGCCTTTCTATCCCCTCGGCAAGATTGTCGTCGCCGATCACCAGCACGTGCAGTGTCCGTTGGGGGCCTGGCTGGGCCGAATTCGCCGCCGGTTCCTTTGGCGGGCCACTTGGACATCCCGCGACGACGGGCAGGACAAAAGCAAGCACGAGGGCGGTTGTCGTGAAGGGGGTGTTCATGGCGCAAGTACGAATGTGAATCACGTTCAGTTCAAACGAGGCGGTCTACGCGTCCCGAGGGAAACGATTTGAAAGGCTATGCGCATGGTAATCCCTGGCGTTGCGTTCGGTCAATCATCGTTCATCGACACACCTGCTGGTTGCGGCCGATGCGCATCGACGATTAAAATCGTCGCAGGTCCGACCACGTTAAGGAGAAGTGCATGAGTGTTTATCTGGGAGTCGATATTGGCACGTCGGGAACAAAGACGTTGGCAGTTCGTTGCGACGGGACGATATTGGCCGAAGCCAGCGGCGAATATCCACTGTATCATCCCCGGCCTTTGTGGAGCGAACAGGACCCGGAAGATTGGTGGCGAACAACGGTCAAGACCATTCGGTCCGTGGTCAGGAAAGCGAAGCTCAAGGCGGCCGACGTCCGTGGAATCGGCTTGTCAGGTCAGATGCATGGTTCGGTGTTCTTGGATAAACACAATCGCGTTGTCCGCCGCGCGCTGCTATGGAATGACCAGCGGACTGCCGCTGAATGTGACGAGATTGAACGTCGTGCCGGTGGCCGCGCGCGACTGATCAAGATGGTCGCCAACCCGGCATTGGCCGGTTTTACGGCGCCCAAGATTCTATGGCTGCGCAACAACGAACCTCGTAACTTTGACAAGACGGTCAAGGTGCTGCTGCCGAAGGACGATGTGAGGCGTCGCTTGACCGGCGAATTTGCCACCGACGTGAGTGACGCCAGCGGGATGCTGTTGCTGGATGTTGCCAAGCGAAACTGGTCCACCAAGCTGCTTTCAAAGCTCGAACTCGATCGCGATTTACTAGCGACGTGCTATGAATCTGAGGAAGTCACCGGCAAGCTGACAAAGGCAGCGGCCAAGCTTTTAGGGCTAACCACGGGCTGTCTCGTAGTTGGTGGAGCGGGAGATTGTGCGGCCAATGGCATTGGGACGGGCGTGGTCAAGAGCGGCATTCTTTCGACATCCATTGGTACGTCCGGCGTCATGTTTGTGCACAGCGACCGGATGGAGATTGATCCGCTTGGACGATTGCACACTTTTTGTCACGCCGTTCACGGGAAGTGGCATATGATGGGTGTTTCGCTGACAGCTGGTGGGGCGCTGCAGTGGTTTGCCGAACAACTTTGCCGAGAGCTTGGGACTCCAAAGAAATCGGTCTACGACGTTCTCAATGCTGAAGCGAGTCAGATCGCGGCGGGTAGCGAAGGTCTGTTCTTCTTGCCGTACCTCGCGGGCGAACGAACGCCCCACGCCGATCCCGACGCACGCGGCAGTTTTGTCGGACTGACACTGAAGCACACGCGCGGCCACATGGCGCGGGCGATCATGGAGGGTGTCACGTACGCCATGCGAGACAGTCTGGCGATCATCCAAGAGATGGGTGTGCCCGTCCGGCAGGTTCGGGTCTCCGGCGGTGGTTCAAAGAGCGCCTTATGGCGGCAGCTACAAGCCGACGTGTTTGGCAAGAAAGTGGTGACGATCAACGCCGAGCAAGGGCCGGCGTTCGGCGTCGCATTGCTGGCCGCGGTAGGAGATGGCGCTTTCAAGAATATCCAACAAGCTTGCGCTGCCACGATCAGCGAAGTCTCCAAGACTCCGACCGACAGGGCGGTTCGCCGGGTGTACGATCGCGGTTTTCCCGTCTATCAGCAGCTGTATCGGTCGCTCAAAGCAGACTTCAAGACCATCAGCTCGTTGGGTTGATCGGTTCGAGGATTTTGTTCTTATTTGCCCGCGTCTCAGTGAGGGCAGTCCACCAAACCCATGTCGATCCTTTACCTACGCGAAACCGACGTTGATCGCTTGTTGACGATGCCCTGCGCGATCCAAGTGATGGACGAGGCGTTTGGCAGCCTGGCAGGCGGAAGTGCGGACAACGCGCCGCGCGAGCGTGTTCGCGCCCCTGGTATCGTGTTGCATTCGATGAGTGCGGCCTTGGCTGACCGTCAGTTGGTCGGCTGGAAGCAATACACGACAACCGCACATGGTGCTCGATTCCACGTTGGGTTGTACGACCAGCAGTCCGGCGAACTGTCTGCCTTGATCGAGGCGGATCGGTTGGGACAATTGCGTACCGGTGCGGTGACGGGACTCGCCGTGCGACATTTGGCGGCTGCGGAAGCCGATCAGGTCGGCATGTTTGGGTGTGGCTGGCAAGCCGAAAGCCAATTGGCAGCCGTTGCGACCGTGCGAAATCTGCGCCGAGCGTTTGTTTTCAGTCGCGACTCTCATCGTCGAAAACAGTTCGCGGAAAAAATGGCGGCCCAGCTAGACATCGACGTGGTTGCCTGCGTCGAACCAAGTCATGCGGTCGAGGGCCTGCCGATCATCATCACGGCCACCACCAGTCGCGAACCGGTGTTTGACGGCAGGCGACTGGCAGACGGAGCGTTGGTGTGCGCCGTTGGTTCCAACTGGTTGCAGAAATCCGAATTGGATGCGGAAGTTTTTCGACGCGCTCGGCTGGTCGTCTGTGATAACGTTGCCTGTTGTCGAAAGGAAGCGGGCGATTTGGTCCAGGCTCAGCAGGCAGGCGTGTTTGAATGGGACGACGCAAAGGAGCTGGCCAACGTGGTGACGGGCAAGATCGTGCGCAACAGCCTGCAGGACATCGTCGTATTCAAGTCCGTCGGCATGGCGCTGGAGGACGTGGCGATCGGTGGCAAGTTGCTTGATCTTGCTCGGCAACACGGCATCGGCTCTGTGTTGACAGTCGCCCAGTGATGGTGCGCCCTGCGGCTCTACAAAAAAAGCCTGATCGAACTCGAAGATTCGATCAGGCGTCAATTCATGTGATGGCCGCTGTTGTGACTCAGTTGCCAATCGGTTCGACATCTGGATCCGCCGATCCAACTCCAACGGGCAGCGGTGTTGAATCGGCATCCACCTGCACGACGACAGGTGCAACGTCATCATTCTCTTCGTCTTCAGCGGTCGTTGCTTCCGTTGCCGGATCGTCGTTCGCTGCATCGTCGAGGGCCGCATCATCGTCATCTGTTTCGACTGGTGTTGGTGCCGGCCGTGGATCCGTTTCCGCAGCCACCGGAGCGGCTGTTTCCGACCCGTTCAGTTTCGTTTCCACGGTTGCTTCTTCATCGTCGTCAACGGGATCGTCCGCACTGGCCAATCCAACGTTTTCAGTGATGCGATCAAGTGGTGCAGGGTCAACGGTGTACCACTTTTGCCGTGTTTCTTTATCGACGGATTCACGCCAGATGGCGAGGATCGTATTGATGTTGATGTGTGGGTTGCCGCGTTCGTTTCCTTCGGCACCGCCTGGCTTTGGAGCGAGCGGTACCCAGACCATGTCGATGATCGAGCTGTCTCGCATGTAGGATCCGCCCGTGA
>JASLRF010000094.1 GCA_030744095.1 Pirellulaceae bacterium
ATGCATGGGAGAAAATCAACAACCGTGACCCGATGGACGGGCGTCTCCTGTTTACGTTCGACTGTGGCGGCTGGCAGACCGAAGGCTGGCGGGCGGTCGCTGGCAGATTAGGCAACATCGCGGGGCGTCAAGGTTACCTCGACTTTCAACTCGACGGTGGCACCGGTGTGATCGAACGCAAGAGTTTGAAACTGGACACCGCGAAGAATCAAGGCAGCCTCGTGATCGCCCTCCGCGCCTCGGCGCCCATCACCGTTGCGATCGCTGCCGCAGGCGACGCGAACTCGATGCAACTCCTTGATTCGGTGCAACTCGCCAGCAGCGGCAAGACGAGGAAGCTTTCGATCCCGCTAACCAAGAGCGACGCATGGACCGGCGTGCTGAACGCGATTCAGATTCGTTTCGAAGGGAAGCCGGGCACGCTAATTGAGGTCGATTCGATTGCAGTCGAGTAGCGCCGCTGGATCATTTGGTTTCCGCAAGCCGCGGACTGCAACTCGGCTAAGGGGCAGTTTCCACGCTGCCGCTGATTATGCGTGGAACGCATTGACGTTGGCCCCTTGATAGCCAGGCAAACGGTACCGATCAACCCCCAATGATGATGATTACCCAGTGACGATGCTTACCCCGCGATCGGGAAGTACTCGACCTTCGCCGGCACGGATATGCCTCCCGAAATGATCGCCTGCAAGGACTCGTCCAGCGACCAAGAAACCTCCGTCGCGTCCTCTTCAGGAAGCATGAGCATGTAACCCGATGTCGGCACGGGCGTCGTCGGAACGTAGACACACAGGATTGTTTTTCCAGTAGCCACGTCAACGCAAGACGACGTCACAAATGCTGGCACCTTCATACCGGGATGGGGAAACGGTACCAGCACGACACGCTGAAACTTCTGCACCTGGTGGCGTTGAGTTTGCAACGTAGTAAACAACTTACGCATGGCTGCGTAAATGACAGTCACCCCCGGAACGTGCAAGATCACCCAGTCAATCAGACGGTGAATCCTTGAATGCAAGAACATTCCCAGGATGTACAAGCCAAACAACACGATCAAAATCGCGATGGCCGGTGCGATAAACTTGACGAAGAACTCCGGGGGCTCGACTCCAGCACCGAATATCACTTCGACAACTTTCGCGATCACAGCGTTGAGGATCAACCCGCGAAACGTCATGTACAGCCAGGATATGACCCAATACGTGATCGCGAATGGCAGGACCAACAGCAAGCCTTCAATGATGCGATTTCGAATCGCAGCGATCAGTGACCATTTTGGTTCCGTTTTAGTCGAATCCTGCATCCGTTCATCAGTCATCACAAGAAATCCCATTCGAATCAGGCGTAACGGCATACGCAAGCTAGTAGTCGTCCTCTACTGGCCAGCACGAATGTAGTCGACCAGCACGTCTATTGCCAAGATGAATTGTGTTGATACGTTTGACGATCGCAACTGATTGAGGGATGATCCTAACGAGGCAGGGCCTCGAACCAATCCGAGCTACCGCTCGGTCTTGTTAACCCGCTCGCCGACCAACCTGCGCTCGGTGCCCGTCGCTAAACACGGATACTTTCATGTTCCCCAAGATACCTCACCCACCCCACACGAAGATTGCTTGGCCGCGTGAACGACTGGCAGCGATCGATTTCATTGACGAGGCAAGTCGCCAGAACACGGTCTACGGGATGCTCGAATTCGATGTGACGACCCCTCTGGCGTTGGTTCGCGAACATGAAGTGAGGACTGGGGAGAAGCTATCGTTCACCAGCTATATTATTCGCTGTGTCGCCAAGGCGGTCGAAGAGCAGAAGCGTATCGCCGCGTATCGCGAGAAGGACAAGGGATTGGTCGTTTTCGAGGACGTGGATGTCTCGACATTGATCGAGCGTAAATTCGATGGTGGGCACCATCCAACGTTGTACTACGTCAGAAACGCCAATCAGAAGTCGTTTATCGAGATTCACCGCGAGCTTCGTGAATCGCA
The DNA here is from genome assembly GCA_030744095.1 of Pirellulaceae bacterium. The sequence goes on from JASLRF010000094.1 coordinate 1,986, forward strand.
AGACCGGAAAGTCGACGAGAAGACCTTGACGGAAGAAAAGACAACCAGTTTTCTGCGAATGCCTCGCTTCATTCGCAAGTGGATGTTGCGAGCGATGCGTCGCGATCCATTCATCAAAAAATTCGCGACCGGCACTGTCGGTGTGACGTCAGTGGGCATGTTGGCCCCCAGCAATCGGCGGAGCTGGATCCTGCCGGTATCGCCGTACACATTGATGATCGGCATTGGTGCGTTCTACAAAGCGCCCGCCGTTGTGGATGACCGAATCGAGGCACGAGAAATGGTAGCGTTGACAGTTTGCGTCGATCACGACGTGGTCGATGGGGGGCCAGCCGCGCGATTCACAACACGATTTGGCCAGTTGATCGAGGCTGGCTTCGAATTACCCGGCGGTCCTGAAGAAGTCCAAACCGACACATGATCACGACGGCAGCGGTTTGGTCATTCCACTCCCAACTTCACGCCAGAGAACATCGTCAGAAAACAATCATGTGCCAGCCTGTTGAAAGGCGTCCTCTATGAGTTCGCAAGCCGTTCTTGGAAAACCACTACCTTCGCCACCGCGACACGGATTACTCGGCGGCTTGCGGGAGCTCCAACGCAACGGGCTCTTACCGGCCTATTACGGCTGGTGGCAGGAGTTAGGCGATGCCTTTCGCATCCGCATCGGACCGCGCTGGATCTGCATGTTCGCGCATCCTGATCACGTCCGCCACATCCAAGTAACCGCTGCCCGCCGCTATATCAAAGGCGCTGGCTACGCGCGTTTGCGTCAATTGCTGGGCAACGGAATCATCGTTAGCGAAGATGGCACCTGGCGCGACGGACGGCGGCGTATGCAGCCGCTGTTTCATCGCGCCACGGTCGACGGGTACGTTGGCGCCATGAGCGACTGTGTGGCGCAGACGGCGTCCACTTGGCAGCAACTGGCTGAACAGGGCGAACCGGTGGACATTCACCAGCAGTTCTTGCCACTCACCATGCAAATCTTTACACGGTGCCTGCTGGGATCGGACTTATCTCAACATTCGCAGCAAATCGGCGACGTGATGAAGGAATCG
>JASLRF010000095.1 GCA_030744095.1 Pirellulaceae bacterium
GAGCCGACGGAGGAGCAGAACCGGGTTCTTCACAAGACTATCAAGGCGGTTACACACGACTTCGAGACCATCGGATTCAACACGGCTATTTCACGGATGATGGAGTTCGTGAACTTCTTCACCCGGCAAACCACACGCCCGCATTCGGCCATGGAACAGCTTGTGCTTCTGTTGGCGCCGATGGCTCCCCATATCGCCGAGGAGCTTTGGGCAATCCTGGGGCACGACAAAACACTAGCCTACCAGCCGTGGCCAACGTTCGACGAAGCGATAACGCAAGATGCGACCGTCGAAATCCCCGTGCAAGTGATGGGCAAGCTCCGCGATAGAGTGACCGTGCCGGTGGGCATTTCCAAAGAAGATCTGATTGCCGCCGCAAAGTCGCTCGACAAAGTCCAACCGTATCTCGAAGGGAAGCAGATCGTCAAAACAATCGTCGTGCCCGGTCGGTTGGTCAACTTTGTCATTCGTTGAACTTGTGCCGGCGCTGGTAGCCCAGAACTCCCTGGCGAATTGCTGCACCCACCTGGGCACGCGGGCCGTCGAGTGATATGTTCGGTGTCTCTTGATCGTCATTACGGGCACCATTTTCCAAGGCTAGATTTCTGATGCGAAATGTCATTGCACTCGTGCTGGGCGGAGGTCGCGGAACGCGCCTCAGCCCCTTGACGAAATATCGATCCAAGCCTGCGGTGCCTCTGGCTGGCAAGTACCGGCTGATCGATATTCCGCTGTCCAACTGCATCAACAGTGGCATGAATCGGATCTATGTGCTGACTCAGTTCATGTCCGTCAGTTTGCATCGCCACATTCGGCAAACGTACCGATTCGATGCGTTCAGCGGAGGGTTCGTTGAGTTGCTGGCGGCTCAGCAGACCGCGGATACCGGGTCCGACTGGTATCAGGGGACCGCCGATGCCGTTCGGAAAAACCTGCGATACATCGAACAGGACGGCATCGAGTTTGTGATGATTCTGTCCGGCGACCAACTCTATCGCATGGACTATTGCGACATGCTTCGCACTCACCGCGAATCAGGTGCCGACGTCACAATCTCCGCACTGCCGGTCAGCCGCGAAGATGCGCGTTCCTTGGGCGTCATGCGAATTGATGACAGTAGTCGCGTTGTCGGTTTTTTGGAAAAGCCGCAAACCGACGAAGAGATCGACTTGGTGCGGATTGATCCAACCTGGATTGACGCCCAAGGCATCGCGAGCAGCGGCCGCGAGTGCCTCGCCAGTATGGGCATTTATCTGTTCAATCGAGATTTTCTGGTCGACGTGCTGACCAAGACCACCTACGAAGATTTCGGCAGGGAAGTCTTCCCGGCCGCATTTCGGGCACGCCACGTCCAAGCGCATCTGTTTGATGATTACTGGGAAGATATCGGGACCATTAAGGCCTTCTACGACGCAAACTTGAGCCTGGCCAGCCCTCAACCACCGTTCGATTTCCATGCCCCTGCGGCGCCGATCTACTCGCGCGCTCGGTTCTTACCACCGACGGTCGTTGAAGGTGCTGAGATCCGCGGCAGTGTGGTCGCAGATGGCTGCCGGATCAAACCAGGCGCCGTAATCGAGAATAGCGTCATCGGGCTCCGCTGTGTCATCGGCAACAACGTGACGATTCGGAATTCGATTCTGATGGGAGCTGACAATTACGAAACCAATGGAGGCGCCATGGTGCCAATCGGTGTTGGCGACGGAAGCGTGATCGAGAACTGCATTGTCGACAAGAACTGTCGGATCGGTCGCAACGTTGTGATTCGCAACGAGGCGCAGCTGGAGAACAGCGACGAACACGAATCCTGCGTCATTCGTGACGGAATTCCCGTCGTGGAAAAAGACGCCATGCTACCCGATGGGTGGAAGCTTTGAGGCTTCAGCGTGCCACAACAACCGGTGGATTTCTCACGCCACACGTTGTGGGCTGGTCTCCCGACCACGTTGTGGGCTGGTCTCCCGACCGGCCCACGTTCGGCGGAGCTTTCAGGGTCGCATGGCCAAAGGCCAAAAGGCCGTGGGTCTAGAACATACTAAAGTTCAGTTCATCTGCCTCGGACGCACCCCCAAGACTACCGAAAGCGTCTCTGTCTGCCCGCGTCGCAATAGGATCACGTCAATTGCTGCGCCGACCTCCGTCCGGGCGATCAGCCGGCTGAGCGTCTTAGAATCGGGAACATCCACGCCATTCCAGCTGAGTATGAGATCTCCCACTCGAATCCCTGCTCGTTCGGCGGGCGACGGCACATTTGGCACGACGGCAAAGGCCACCACATAGGCACCGCGCGAGGCTGGCAGACCCAGTTCCCGCGCATTCTGCTCGTCCAGATCTGCCAACGACACACCTAGCCAACCATGTTGCAGCCGGCCGTCAGCCTTGAGCCGCTGGTAAACGTCACGTGCAACGGAACTGGGGATCGCAAAACTAATGCCTCGATATGAATCGCCCAGAATTGCTGTGTTTATGCCAACGACGGTTCCGCGCGCATCGACCAGCGGGCCGCCACTGTTGCCTGGATTCACGGCGGCGTCGGTCTGTAGAAAGTCAAGATATGCGGAATTCGACAGCCCCTCTCG
>JASLRF010000096.1 GCA_030744095.1 Pirellulaceae bacterium
TTCGAGGCACTCTGTGCAGCGGAAGGCGTCGAAGCCACGATCTTAGGAAAATTCGTCCCGACCGGCCGTCTGGTGCTGAAGTATCACGAACACGAAGTTGCAAATCTGAGCATGGAGTTTTTGCACGGCGGTCGACCGCCGATTGTCCGCGAAGCCGTGTTCGAACCACCGACAGTCACTCCCTTGGTGCCGTCGCCACAGATCGACGCGGAAGACGTGCTGAATCGAATCCTGGGTTCGCTGAACGTTGCCAGTAAGGAATGGGTGATTCGTCAGTACGACCACGAAGTGCAGGGCGGGAGCGTGATCAAGCCACTGGTTGGTGTCGAGAATGACGGGCCGGGAGATGCCGCGGTGGTCCGTCCCGTGCTCGACTCGCAGCAAGGGCTGGCCATCAGTTGCGGTATGAACCCGCATTACGGCGACTACGATACGTATCATATGGCGACCAGCGCGATCGACGAAGCGGTGCGTAACTGTGTCGCCGTGGGCGCGAATCCGGCACGGATTGCCATTCTGGATAACTTCTGCTGGGGCTACACCGATCGACCGGAAACGCTTGGATCACTGGTCCGCGCGGCCGTGGCCTGCCACGATCTGGCCGTCGCTTGGAGCACGCCGTTCATCAGTGGCAAAGACAGCTTGAACAACGAATTCAGCTACAACGTGGACGGCAAGAAACAAACGATTTCGATTCCGCCGTCGCTGTTGATCAGCGCCATGGGCCAGGTCGACGATGTGCGTCGCTGTGTCACCATGGACTTGAAGGAACCGGGTAACCGGCTCTATCTGGTCGGTCTGACCCACGACGAGCTGGGTGGTTCGCATTTCTCGCTGGTCGAAGGACTAACCGAGGGATCGGTCCCAACGGTCGATGCCACGATGGCTAAGCTGACGTTTACCGCGATCCACCAGGCCGTTCAATCCGGCCTGTTGCGTGCCTGCCATGATCTGAGCGAAGGGGGTCTGGCCGTGGCCGCCGCGGAAATGGCGTTTGCCGGTGGCCTGGGAGCCAATCTGACGTTGGATATGGTCCCACAGTCGATTGAGGGATTGTCCGACGCGTCGCGGAATCTAGTCCTGCTGTTTGCTGAATCGAATAGTCGCTTCTTGTGCGAAGTGAGCGCTGGTCAGCAGTCGCAATTCGAGGCCGCGCTGGCGGGTGTGCCGCACGCGTGCATCGGTGAAACGACGGACGAACCCCAATTGACGATCCGAACAACTCCAACGGGTGATGCGTTGATCGGCGCGAACATTGAATCGCTGAAGGCCGCTTGGCAGGCGCCGCTCCTTTGGTAACGACAACATTCGTAACCGCAGCATTGGAAATAGGCATTGTCCGGCAGTGATGACGAATCCGAAACCGTTGTGCTGACTATAAGACTCCCTAAGAACTTTTTAGTAACTTCCTAACCCTGAAGATTGAATCATGGCAACTCCACGCGTCTTAATTCTGCGAGCACCTGGGACGAATTGCGACCAGGAAACCGCGTACGCGTTTCAGCGAGCAGGTGCGATGACCGAGCTTGTGCACATCAATCGATTGCTGGAAAACCCGCGTCTTCCCAAGGAGTTTCAGATTTTCTGCCTTCCTGGCGGTTTTTCCTATGGCGACGACATTGCTGCGGGCCGAATCCTGGCCAATCAGATCCGCCACCATCTGCAGGACGCGCTTCACGAGTTCAAAGCTGCGGAGAAGCTGATTCTTGGTATCTGCAATGGCCTTCAGATCCTGGTCAAGTCTGGCCTCTTGTTGGACGACGTCGACGGAATGCCACCCGCCACGCTGACCTGGAACGATTCGGGTAAGTTTGAAGACCGCTGGGTACATTTGGCTTGCGATCAGGACAAGTGCGTCTTCTTGCAGGGAGTCGATTCGATGTATCTGCCCGTCGCCCATGCAGAAGGTAAATTCGTCGTCTCGGATCCCAGCGTGATGCAACAACTGGCAAGCCATGGCCAACTTGCTTTGCGATACACAGCCGAGACGGTGACGCAGTCAGATCGACAAGCAGGAACCGGCACACAAAAAGTTGTGCCGTATCCATTGAACCCCAACGGTTCGCAGGGCAATGTGGCTGGCGTCTGTGATACCTCTGGTCGTGTTTTCGGCCTCATGCCGCACCCGGAACGGTACATTGATCATACGCATCATCCTCGCTGGACGCGAATGGAAACGCGGGAGCATGGCGAGGGTTTGGCAGTTTTTCAAAATGCCGTCCACTATTTCGCAGACACGCTTCAGCCTCAGTCGTAACGGCCGATCGGTTTGCGCTCGCACCGTCAAGCGTCGTTCGGTGAAGTACGCGCTCGATGCACGCGGCGCGGCCCGCTCAATGGACGACGCACGGCCGACAACAGGTCGATTCGTTTTCGCGCGGCAGCCAATGCGGCAACTTTCGTCGCAAAGCCCGTTAGCTGCTCCTCGTGGGCTGGTGTGGTCCGTCGCATCGTGACCACGAACTGATCACGCCGGATCGTTACGCCGACCGTGCGATGAGTTAGTTCGATCTTCCAGCCTTGGTATTCTTCCGCAGTGACGTTGCCTACACCGGCACGGGCAATACGTTTCCACTTGCCGGAGTCCTTGTTGCCGGAATGAATACGACGGTGCATCAGAAAACCTCGCTGGAAATTGGTGGAGCCTCCCGAGTATGTATCGGATTGTGACGAACGGTGGCATTCACTTTTTTTGCGCCAGTCTTGGCCTAACGCGGCAGTGCCGCAGCCAAATAGGAAACGTACTCCTAATCGGTAGCTAGCGTCGCCTTGAGGGTCGAAAAACAGCTCGATCCGCCGACAAGCTGCGGATCTTCCTGACTTCGACTGTGTCCAGATAGACCCAGATTCTGAACATATCGTCGCGGGCGAACAGGCTGCTGTTGGATGCACGCTCGTCCAGGAATGATGAATAGTACAGTTTCATCGAATGCACTTCGTGCAGAGACGGTTCCTTCGTGTCGGCGTTGAGCGTTTTATAGAGTCGTACGTCGCTAAGTGATTCAATTTGCATCACGATGTGCCGACAGGTTAACGCTTTGTTCGCTCGCACAGTCCAGACGATGGCGTCGTCTTGAGCGTTGTTGATGATCTTGTAGCTGCCCGAGACAATCGAAAGGAAGCCTTGTTTCTCCAGGTCGCGGATATTTGATTCAATCGTGTCGAGCGGCTTCGGCATGAGTCGCTTCTTGCGAGCCTCCTCCACCTCGTCTGCCGTTGGTTCTGATGCCTGGGATTTTGTCGCGGATGATTGCGCCAAGACAGGCGAACCAAGACACGCAATTGCCGTGGCCACTAACAAACAACGTCTGCAGTTCACGGCAAGACTCCTCTGCACTCTGCTTTTGTGGGCAACGGGAATGCCGGCCACTGGAATACTGGAATACTGGCTACCGGAATACTGGCCCGCGCGTGCACGAGACAAACCGGACGGCGCCATCGTATCCAGCTTAATTCGTGGTGGCCAGGAAATCACGGCAAAAATGCTTCGCGGCGAACTACGGATGAAACCAGAACACCATGGCAAAGAAGATATAAACAGCCAGGAACATGGACCCTTCCAACCAATTCGACTCACCATCTGCCAGCGCAGCCGAGGCAACCACGGTGGCCGCGGCCAGCGACATTAGCATGAACGGATCAAACGCCAGGGTCATCAGACTGCCCATGAAATAAGACGTCAGCACCAATACGGGAGCGACCATCAGGGCGACTTGCAAACAGGACCCCATAGCGATTTGGAAGGAAAGCTCCATCTTGTCTTCCCGTGCGACCCACACCGCCACCATTCCTTCGGCAGCATTGCCAACAACGGCCACAACGATGACGCCGATGAACATCTCGCTCATGGCAATTGAACCAGATTCCTTGAGGACTTCGATCGAACTGACAAACGCTTCACTCAGGTAGGCCACCATCAACGTGGCGCTCAACAGCATGATGATCGACGTTCGCATCGACCAGTCTGCTTTCTCGTCGTGATCCGCGTCGGGCATGAGCAGGAAGCGGTGCGTGCGGAGCGAAAAGAGGAGGCTCAGACCATACAGTGACAGGAGGATCACGGCCGCCACCAACGAAACGCGTTCGACCAGAACATCTGCCGATTCGGCCGTCAGTTCCGGAAACGCTTCGGGGTTTACGTGGTAGGCAATGTGAACCAGGCTGGGGACCATCAGCGTAATCAGGACCACCCACAACATTCCGACATTAACGTGAGCCCCGGTCTTTGAAATCCGCTGAACCTGGT
>JASLRF010000097.1 GCA_030744095.1 Pirellulaceae bacterium
CCAGCAACATTGCGCCCAGTGCCATGGGCCGTACGGCCGCGGCAACGGATCAGCGACGTTGCAGTGGTACGTGGGTAATCTCCCACGCAACTTCACGTACGCAAAATTCAAAATCCGATCGACCGAATACGGTACCGTTCCGACCGACGAAGACCTCTATCGTACGGTCACACGCGGCATGTACGGATCCACCATGCCGCCGTTCGGTCACTTGAGTGTGGAGGATCGCTGGTCGTTGGTGGAATTCGTCAAGAGCCTGGCCAACTTCTATGACGACTTTGATGAAGCCGTCCTGAATCGATTCGACTCGGAAGACGGCTGGGCGGCCGCGCTGCTAGAGGTGGACGATGAACCGCCGGTGACCTTGGCATCGGTCACACGTGGGCGAATTCTATTCATCGAACAGGGATGCGTTACCTGTCATCAAGGCAGCAAGTCAAAACCAGTCGGGTTAGCTCGCTGGGAAGGATCCTTCACCAGCTGGTACGACGAGATGAACCGGCCCATTGGACATTCACGAGACTTGACCACCAGAGTGTTTCGCGGCGGAGCAGCATCCAGCGACTTGTTCCGCATCATCTCCGGTGGGCCCACCATTGGCCCAATGCCAAGCTATCTACGTATCCCGCCAGAGGATCGTTGGGCTCTGGTCCACTACACTCAGTCCGTCTTCAAACCGGACTATCCCCAGGCACCGCCGTCGGCCGACGCGCTGGCCAAGCCCCCAAAGACCGATGATCCCAAGTGACTCGCCATTGCTGGAGTGGGCTGCGAGGTTTCGTTATCATTGAAACGAAACTCGAGTCATTCCCGGACTGCAGACCCCGTCCAACGTTCGACAAGCACTGCGATGAACACCGCTTGTCGATTACGAAATGGCAAGAGAGCAAATCACTATTGGATACGCACGTGGAACGAACGAAAGGTACGACAGATGCCCGGCAAGGTTCTCAAGGATAAGCTGATTAAGGGCGAACGCGTCTTCGGCACGTTCTTTCAAAACGTCGTGAGCCCGGCAATGGTGGACGTCCTGCCCCCCGACACGTTGGATTTTGCGATTGTCACGGCGGAACACAGCGCGCTGGAGTTGGCAGAGTTTCTACCGATTCGCTACGCGTTGGAGGCAAAGGGAATCGCTTGTCTGGTGCGCATCCACAGCCGCGATGCCGCGGACGTGTCGAAAGTGTGCGATACGTTTGATGGTGTCGTCGTACCCTACGTCGAGGACCTCGAACAGGCGAAGCAGCTTGCTGCAGCTGCGGTGTTTCGCCCGCTAAAAGGAAAGCTACTTGATCGTGTGCTCGCCGGAGGGGCGTGGCCAAGCGAGGCGTCGAAAGACTACATCGAGCAGAAGAATGCCGACACCGTCTTCATTCCGATGATCGAATCCGTGCCTGCCATCGAGAACCTTGATGCGATCTGTTCGATACCGGGCGTGCACGCCGTCTTTGTCGGTCCTGGTGATCTGACTTGCAGCATGGGAATCCCCAAGGAGTATGATCACCCAGATCTGATTGCGACGATCAAGCGAGTCATCGACACAGCCGACAGACACCATGTTGCCGCCGGCTGCTGGTTTGGCGAACGTCGCCAGGCCGTGCGCACGATTCGGCAGGGTGCGAGGCTGGTCGTCTACGCCAACGAGGGGTTGATGATGCGAGACGAGATGGCCAGCGCGTTTGGAGAGTTCTCAGACGCGTGAAGACGCCTCGCACGCCGGAGATCGCAAACAACATACATCACAGACAACATCGGACCGACGAAATGATCCACCGATTTTCTCTGGCACTCGCCTTCACCATGCTGACGTTCGCCAATTGTCTGGCCGAGGCGCCGCGTCCGAACATCCTGCTGATTCTTTGCGATGACCTCGGGTATTCGGACCTGGGTTGCTATGGCGGCGAAATCCGAACACCGAATCTGGATCAACTAGCGGCCCAAGGGCTGCGATTTACTCAGTTCTATAACTGCGCTGTCTGCGTCACGACGCGCGCCGCGCTCACGACGGGATTGCATCCAAGGCAAGGAGCCGGGGGACTGCTGCGACCGGAAATGGTGACGCTTGGCGAAGTCATGCAGCGGGCAGATTATGCGACTTCGTACACGGGCAAATGGCACTTGGGAAGCGTTCGGCCGAAACGGCCAATTGATCGCGGGTTCGAGGAGTATTATGGGCTGCTGAGCGGATGCTCCAGCTTTTTCAATCCCGCGAAACAAGACCCCGTCTTCTATAACGGTGGAAAATCCCGTCCCTTTGCACGCAACGCGAAGGCCGTCACACAGTTCCCGGAAGACTACTACGCGACAGATGCATTCACAGACCATGCAATCGAAACGATTCGGAAACATGCGGCCAGCGAGAAGCCGTTCTTTCATTACCTATGCTACACGGCTCCTCATTTTCCATTGCACGCGCCCCAAGAGGACATCCGGCGGTATCGTGGCAAGTACGCAGACGGATACTTCGCGATGCGCGAGCGAAGGCACAAGCGCCAGATTGACCTCGGCATCGTCGATGCAAGCTGGAATCTATCGCCCGCGGATCGAAAAACCGGCGACTACCGTTATGACTACGACGTCGTGCCCTGGAAAGACGTTACAGACCGAGCCCGCGAGGAACGTCGCATGGAGGTGTACGCAGCGATGGTCGATCGCATGGATCAGGGAATCGGTCGTTTGCTCAGCGCATTGGCGAACTTGAAGATCGCCGACAACACCGTCGTCTGTTTCCTTTCGGATAATGGCGGCTGCGCGTCTTGGCCGCGTGACGAGGAAGGATTCGCCGAATACAACCGGGGAATTCCAGTTGGCGACGCGCGGGGTTACGAGTTTGTCGGGAAGGGATGGGGGTGGGCACAGAATACGCCGTTCAGGCGGTTCAAGACTTGGACGTACGAGGGCGGAATTGCAACGCCATTGATCGTTCGCTGGCCCGGTCGCGTCGAGGCCGGAACGATCACACACCAACCGGGACACCTCGTCGATTTCATGCCCACAATGCTCGACCTGGCCGGCGGAACCTATCCCTCGACCTACAACGACCATGTGATTCCACCGATGGAGGGCATAAGTTTGGTCCCCATCTTCCATGGCCAGCAACGCGTTCCGCATAAATCGCTGTGCTGGGCGTTGTTTGGAAATCGCGCCATTCGCCAAGGTAACTGGAAGCTCGTTTGGGGCGCCAGCGACCAACGTTGGGAATTGTACAACTTGACGAAGGATCGGACGGAGACGAACGATCTGGCGGATCAGTTTCCAGAGCGTGTCGAGAGCATGGTGACCCAGTGGCAGGAGTGGGCCAAGAAGACAGAAGTGACCCAATAAACCCCGGCCGTCCCACCTTGCCAACGTCAACCACCTTCTGAGATTTTCGACGATGATTCACTTGCCATCCGACGCATTGGGCCGCCTTGACGTGACCGAGATCAGCCGTAGATCATATTTGAGTAAATCGTCGGCCATCCTGGCTGCAGGTGCATTTTCTCAAATCGCTGTCGCCGAGACGGACGGCAAACAGCTGATCAACGTCGGTTTGATCACCGAACCGACGGCCTCGCACCGATCCGGCTACCTGAATGTCCTCGCGTCGTGTGATGGAGTTCGATCTGTCTCGGTCGTCGATAAAACCGAGACCACGTTCGAGGATTCGAGACGTCGCCTGGGAGACCGGTTCGGCCGCGGTTTCAAAGACGCCCGGCAGATGCTCGCGGCTGTTCGTCCGGAACTGACGGTTGTCACGACAGAAGGCCACAACGCTCCGACCGCTGTGACTGCCGCTCTCGAAGCGGGAAGCCATGTGCTAACCGAAAAGCCGAGCTGCACGAAGCTCGAACAGTTCGAGCAAATCGCTCGCCTTGCCGGGCAGCGAAATCGTCACCTCATGCTGGCCATGGCAACACGCTCGAGCGCGGCGATCAAGAAGGCCAGGCAGCTCATCACCAACGGAGTGATTGGCACGCCGTACTCGGTCAACTTGGTGTGGGTTGCGGACCAGACGCGACTTACAGAACCGGCGTATCACCAGTCGTGGCTGGCCGATCGGCAGCGTGCCGGCGGCGGCAAGTTGATCTACCACGGAATCCATTACCTGGACGTGATTCAGCATCTGTTGGGCGAGCCGATTCGCAAGATCAACGGCTTTACTCAAAATGTGGGCGGCCAGCCGATCGAGGTGGAAGACTCGGCCGTGGTGAGTTTCCGTTTCGCAAGCGGCGCAACTGGAACGCTGAATACGGGGTATTATCTCGACGGCGGGAAGCAAAGTGAGATTCGCATCTGGGGCTCTCATGGCTGGCTGAGGATGGAACATATTGAGCGTCGCCCGCTGCAGTGGTATTCGACGCGGCCCGATGCTATGCGCGGCATCCAGCAATATGAGTACGCGCACGAGCCCGGTTTGTACGACCTGTTCTTCCAGGACGCAATCGATTCGATTCGCAACGGGTCGCCGCCGCCGATTACGACGCGTGAATCACTGAGCGCGTTGCGAACCGTTTTCAGCGCCTA
>JASLRF010000098.1 GCA_030744095.1 Pirellulaceae bacterium
GTCGTAGCTGGAGACGACGCGGCCGCCGGGCGGAACAACGAGGAACTCTGCGTCGTCCCACTGCCCATCGACAAACCGCTGGATCAGCGAAAGATCGCCCTGCATTTTCTCGAATTCCCAGCCCTTTTCTCTCGCTTCATCGCGGGTATGTTGTTCAAAGCTGTCGTCCGGCTCGATTCCCATCTCGATGAATGTCAGCTGACCGTAGTTTCGGGTACGGTCGCCTAGTTGTTCGTAGAGGAATTTGGCGTTGTCCTCGCCATACTTGGCAACCATTTCTTCGTAGCTCATGTCCATGCCGCTCTGTTCTTGGATCGAGAGTTGTCGCAGCTCGCCCCGGTCGTTGCGTTCGATCCATCCGGTACTCTTGAAATAAACGCCCGTGTGCGCGTCGAAATAATCAAGATATCGCTGCTTGCTGCCAAGGAATAACGTGATGCAATCATGTGCCCGCGGCACGACAATCGGAACGGAACGGGCCTGCAGCCCGACCACCCCGTTGTTACATATTCCGTAGCCGAAAAGGACAGCGTCGTAGTTCGTTTCGTCGACTTGTTGAAGTGCGGTCTGAAGGCGCTCATGCATACCCGCAGTGCCGATATCGTGCAGACCTTTCGGCAAAAACTCGATATCTACCCGGTTCTGAGAACGAGCGACAGCGGCGCACATCTCTCGATAGAAGATCTCGCAGCTAATCAACTTCAATCGCACAACTTCCCCCCAGTTTGTAGTAATCAGAATATAGTTTATCCTGTTTTAGCGCTGAGACCAACTCTCTGACAACGTTGAAACCACGTGCGCCCATTTTCATTACTCATCAAGCCCGCTTCTGCCGACTGTAATCTCCGCTGTGAGTATTGCTTCTATCTGGAAAAGAGCCTTCTCTATCCAGACTCCAGACGCCACCGCATGTCAGAGGCAGTTCTTGAGCGGATGATCAGGAGCTACATGGCTACTGATCAAGCCACTTACTGCTTCGCCTGGCAAGGGGGCGAGCCAACATTGATGGGCTTGGACTTCTTTTGCAGGGTCACCGAATTACAACAACGGTGCGGAGCAGCCGGCTCGGTGGTTAGCAACGGCCTGCAAACAAACGCCACGCTGATCGATGACGCGCTGGCCAGGCACATTGGCCGATATCATTTCCTCGTGGGGTGCAGTCTCGATGGCCCGCCCGCGATCCACGATCATTATCGACGCGGCATCCGCGGCGGCCCTTCGCACGAAGACGTGCTGCGCGGTATTCGTGTGCTCCAGCGCCATCACGTCGAATTCAACATCCTGGTTTTGGTCAGCCAGTCAAATGTGCATCGCGCGCCGGAGGTCTACCGATATCTGACCGAACAGGGGTTTCTTCATCAGCAGTATGTTCCCTGTGTGGAATTCGAGCCGGATGGAACGCTCAAGCCGTTCGCCATCGACGGCGAGCAGTGGGGCGAGTTCATGTGCGAGTTGTTTGACCTGTGGTACCGCAACGACGCCTTTCATGTCTCCATACGCAACTTTGACGAGATGCTTCTTAAGCTGGTCGATGGAGTGAGCAACGTCTGTACGATGGGGCGGAACTGCTGCAAGTACTTCGTTGTCGAGTACAACGGGGACATCTATCCTTGCGATTTCTTCGTGCAGTCGGAACTCAGACTCGGCAACGTCCACGATACGTCATGGGGAGATGCGCTGGCTTCGCAAACCTATTGCGATTTCGGCGCGCAGAAATGCCAGTGGAACGACGCGTGTGACGAGTGCGACTGCCTGGATCTCTGTAACGGAGACTGTCTCAAGTTTCGCACCTACGGACGCGCGTCGCCCCGGAACCTCAGCAGGCTCTGCGCTGGATGGCAACGGTTCGTTCGGCACACACGCGAACGTCTCGAGAAACTGGGGCAAGAGGTCCGCAGGCGACGTATCGAGGAGCAACGTCTGATGCGCCGAAGCCAAACAGCGGCCAGTTCGCAGCGCGGCTTGGTTAGACGCAACGGTCCTTGCCCCTGTGGCAGCGGCCAGAAATTCAAAAAGTGTTGCGGACGCTGAAGGTCACAGCGGCAACGAGCAATGGCGAAACGCCCGTAGACACTACGGCACATGGACAGGCTGTGAGTCACCCGTTGTGGGCCGGTCTCCCGACCGGCCCGGGAAGGTCGCGTTGTAGTACGGTCTCCCGACCTCCACGGTCGGAAAGGTCAATCGGTGAGTCGTGATTCGCCACAATATCGCGTCTGCTCCTCCCCGGGTCGAGCAAAATCGACAACCGAGATTCAGTAAACCGTTAATCTAGACTTCTTTTATCTTGATTGATCGCACAGTGTTCGGCAATAATTTCAGGTGTCCGTGTGTTGACGTACGTTGATTCCAAGAGAGAGAGGTAATTGTCATGAGCCGCTCGAGTCAATGCGTGGTTGCAATTTACAAGAGACTAGCTGCGGCGAGAGACGCGACGCGCGCGATTGATCGCGGTGGAATACCGATGAAACTGGTCTCACTTGTCTCGACCAGCTGCCGGGCTGAGGCAGACGCCGACGGGCAATCTTACCAAAGCTACGACCATCTACCCACTATCTGTCCCCGCACGTGCGATGGTTCAATCCAGTGCGATTGGTCCGGTGCCTGTGTGCCGAAAATACTACAATTTGGCGACAACATGGAGAAGGACGCTGCCATTGGGGCTGGCGTGGGTGGACTCGCCGGTCTAGTTACCGGCGCAGGCGTGCTGACGGTTGCCAACGGAGAATCTACCGTTTTCTTAGCACCAATCATGGCCGCGACTGGCATCGTCGGAGCGCTGCTGGGCGCGATGCTCGGTTGGGGAGTGCATGGAGAGCACCTTGCTTGGTACGAACAAAAAGTGCGGGCGGGCGGTGCACTATTGCTAGTGCATGGCGATCCGTTGGAGGTTGCCAGGGCAAATGGGATCTTGCGAGACACCCACCCCGCGGAGTTACACATGCACGCCGAAACGAGCGCTGATGCCTACGAGCTTGACCCGGTAGAGTGAAGCGTTTCGATTGTCTTGCACCATGGAGCCGGGAGCTGTTCGAGGAAGACGCGGATCACCAAGCGCTGGAGACAGTTACGTTGACAATCAGACGTATCTGCGCTCCGTCTATCAACATTGTCGCCACCAACTTTTGGAAAGAAGAGACATACAATGAACTGGAAGCTGACTATTCTGTTGCTGACCATTCTCACCATCTCCAGAGCGCCGTCATTTGGCGCGGACGGTTTTGTTCCCCTATTTGACGGCAAAACGCTTGAGGGTTGGAATCCGCTTCCCGGCGGAACATGGGAGGTTACCGACGGCGTCATTGTGGGAAGCCAGGCCAATACGGAAAAACGCCATGGCATGTTGTTGTCCGAGAAACAGTACGGCGATTTCGTCGTCCGCCTGCAATACAAATCTCTCGAAGGCAACAGCGGCCTTTATTTTCGCGTTCAGAAGATCGATCACGCTGTCTCGGTGAAAGGCTTTCAGGCCGAGATCGATGCTGGTGGCAACGACGTCGGCGGCTTGTATGAAACCCTGGGTCGTGCATGGGTCGTGCAGCCAAAGCCGGAGGACGTGAAGAAGTTCTACAAGAACAAAGACTGGAACAAAATGACGGTCACGGCCATAGGTGGCAACGTGACGGTGACCGTCAACGGCGTCAAGACTGCCGAACTGAAGAACGACCCAGGCGTGCGCAAGGGCTATTTCGGTATGCAACTTCACGGCGGTCAGAAGATGCACGTGATGTTCAAAGATATTGAGATCAAGGTACTGTCCGGCTCGGTGCAGCCGGTGATAAGCGAGAAGATTCACGACACATCGCGGCCGCTGCCCAAGATCGTCACGCCCAAAAGCCTAGCGTCACTGGGGGAATCTCGCAAACCACCCCAAGAAGCCGTCGTGTTGTTCGACGGAACCAATCTGGATCAGTGGCAAGGTGGCCCATGGACGATCAAGGACGGAAACATGGAAACGGTCAAGGGCGACGTGATGACCAGAGAGGCGTTTGGCGACTGCCGATTGCACGTCGAATGGCGTGTTGCCGATCCGGACAGCCACGGCAACAGCGGAGTCTATCTGATGAATCTGTACGAAGTGCAGATCTTTAACTCGCACAATAATCGCGCCGCGATCTATGCGGATGGCCAGGCGGCTGCGATCTATGGTCAGTACCCTCCTCTTGTAAATGCCTGTCGTCCGCCGGGCGAGTGGGAGGTTTTCGACATCACTTTTCATGGACCTCGTTTTGATGTGTCAGGCAAGTTGACCGAACCAGCGAGGGTCAGCCTGCTTCACAATGGCATCTTGGTGCAAAATGACGTCTCCCTGACCGGGCCGACGCTCCACAAGCGACGACCGCTCTACAAGCAACATGCGGATAAGCTGCCGTTCTACCTGCAGCACCACGGCGACCGATTGCAGTTTCGCAACATCTGGGTCGTGGGACTGTAGGCCAGATCGTACGAACCATCGGCCAAGATCAATCCTACACGACGTGTGTGAGGGGCGTTGAATCAATAATTGCCGTATAGTCATTGTTCGCTGCTATCTCCGCGAACATTACGCCAACTTCGCCGAGCGAGCAGTGATTATAATTGATGTGCCAGTCCTAAGCCACGGACGAACGTCCGTCGCGCGACCATCGCCAAAACGTTTGCCAGCCAAACAGAGAGAGCAACGTGACTCCAAATAACACCTCGGACTCACCAGGTCAGATAGACCGTCGTAGTGTACTCAAAGGGAGCGTGGCAACTTCGCTGGCGTTGATGGCCGGTTCATCGGTGACGGCGAGTCGCGCCAACGGCGATGGTGCCGAGCGAGATCCAACGCTGATCCAGCGAGAAAACGAACAACCAGGTTCGAGGGACTGGCAACTGACACGCGTTCGACTCGATAGCAACAAGTTCCGGTCACCTTGGATCGAAGGATACTGCTCGAAACAAAGTGTCGCAGCCGGCGAGTCGATCGACATCATGGTTTCCACCGATCCTGTCCAGGATTTTAAGATCGAGATCTTTCGCACCGGCTTCTACGGCGGTCGTGGCGCACGATTGATGAAAACAGTTGGCCCGTTCAAGGGAAGAAAACAGCCAGTGCCGGCGATCGGAAAAAAGAACCTGCTCCAGTGTCGGTGGCAACCGTGTGTGTCATTGACCATTCCAAAGGATTGGACCAGCGGTGTCTATCTGGGACGTTTGACAACAACAACTGACGTCACTGGTCACGGGTATTGGCAAAGCTACGTCGTCTTCATCGTCCGCGACGACCGTCCAGCCGATATTCTGTTCCAATGCTCCGACAACACCTGGCAGGCATACAATCGTTGGCCAAACAACTACTCGGTCTACACTCATCCCAAGGGCAACCAAGGACCATGGGCCGACGTCAGTTTCGATCGACCCTATGCAAAGTACGCACAGATTTACGAAAACCCGCAGTCTGTCGGGTCCGGCGAATGGCTTTGTTTCGAATTCCCTTTTGCCTACTGGCTGGAAAAGCATGGCTACGACGTCACGTACTGCTCGAACAGCGACATGCTAACACCGGATCGCGGCTTGAAATGCAAATCGTTCCTGAGTGTCGGCCACGACGAATACTGGAACATTCGGCAGTACGAGAGTGTCGTGAAGATGCGCGACGAGAGCGTCAACTTGCTGTTCTTCTCCGGCAACTCAGTATGCTGGGTGACGCCGTACCGAGATAGCTACGATGGGCGCCCAAACCGCATTATGTTTCGTGGTGGACCCTATGGCGGCGATCATCGATATGCCGTCGAACGCGAACGAGACCACGGCCCATTTCCACATCGCGGGCCCGACGAAGGATACTTGATGGGCTCACGCAATGTCTCGCCCGTCAATGGCGGTGGCGACTGGGTTGTCGAGAAGCCAGATCATTGGATCTTTGCGGGGACAGATATGAAGAAAGGGGATGCGATTCCCGGACTGATCGGCTGGGAGTACCACGGCGATCCACCCGCGGATATCCCCGGCTTGGAAGTCGTTGCCAAGGGCATCGCCCTGCAAGGCGGTGTGAATCCACAAAACTGGACAGCAACCATATATCCCGGCCCAAAAGACAATTTCGTTTTCAATGCTTCAACGATCTTTTGGTGTCAAGACTTGTCCCACCCACCGGGACATATGCTTCCCTGGTCGCATTGGTCCCGACCACATGGTCCCGATGAACGCGTGCAACGAATCACGCAGAACGTGCTACAGCGAGCGATCACTTAGCAGTGCTCGATCATTTATTGTCATCTTTCGCTCCGCGAAAGCACGTTCCTTTCGCGGAGCGAAAGGCGACTATCGGACAGTAATTCCTCGAACGATCCTTAGCTGATTTCAAAATGGGATTGTCTGGCGACGCGGACCATCTCCCGCACGTTCTCGATCGGCGTATTGCGAGGAACGAGGCAGCCAGAGCCGAGTATGAAGCCATGTCCGCCACCAGCCGCTTGAATGCACCGCTGCGATGCAACACGAACGCTCTCCGGCGTCCCCCGGAACAAGTCGTTCACCGTGTGCACGTTTCCGACCAGCGTAACTCGATCACCGATCTTCTGGTGTGCCGTGCTTAAGTCAACCATGTTGTCAATTTCGACCAGATCGGCGCCCGTGTCGGCGTATAGCTTTAACACTTTGGTGCTGTCGCCGCAGATGTGTAGCAGTGATCCAGTGATGCCATGTTCTTTCCACGCCTGAAAAACACGTAGTTCGTACGGCCAGGCGAATCGCTCATAAGTTCGGGGCGATATCATATCACACGAGGCAAGGGAATCTCCGCAATGAATGATATCCGCGCCGGCGTCCCAGCACGCTTTGCCGAACCGGATCAGTGTCTCCGTAGCAAGTCCCAAAGCGTGATGAAGTGCCGTCTCGTTCGCCTCGTCCATGCCCGCTTCGCACATACCGATCTCGCAGAGCCACTGCTGTGATCCGATTAGATAGGAGGCCAACGCAAATGGCCCCGTGCCCGGCGAACGCACCGCTACCTCTTCGCCAACCGCTGCGCGGACCTGTCGGATGGCTTCCAACATTAGCGGCATACGACCGTCAGAGTGCGGATCAAGCACTTCAACGTCGAACACGTCCGCCAACGAGTCGACGGCCGGTTGGGTTAATGCCGGCAGTTCTTCCTCTTCGTGCGTCGTCTGACAGCCAAACCCCTCAGCAATGTAGAAATTGTCAGAACCAACTGAGATGACGTCCTGTCCGACCAGGTCGTGCAAGGTTAGTTGCGCCTTCGTCATGACGTCAGGATCGGTGTAGTAGTCCAACAGCGAGACGCCGGCAGCAACCACGGCTACATCATACATGTAGGGCGCCACGGCCACGCAGTCCGTCGGTTCGCGGTGAATCGTGCGAAG
>JASLRF010000099.1 GCA_030744095.1 Pirellulaceae bacterium
GGTTGCCGGCAATCACTGCGACACGTCCTCCCAGAGGAGGCAGCCGGTTTGGCAGGCGAAGATCGAGCCCGACAAAGTGATGTGGGGATTGCGTTTCATTTCTTAGCAAAGCGACTGGGCGATGAAGATGAGTGACCAGCAAGTCAACGTCGCCGTCGTTGTCGTAGTCTGCGCCGGCCGCACCGCGTCCCAACCAAAGCCCTTCGAAATAGGGTCCGGCGATTGTCGAAATATCCTCAAAACGGCCGCTACCATCGTTGCAGAGTAACTGCGGATGCATCTCGTTGGGCTCTTGTGCAGGACCGAGCACGTGACCGTTGGCCACAAACAGATCTTGCGATCCGTCCAGATCGTAATCGAAGGCGACCGTTCCAAAGCCTAAGGTTTCGAAGCTGGTCGCCGCAATCCGCGTTCGTCGGCTGACGTCATCGAACAGTAGGTCGCCCAAGTTGCGATACAATGTGTTCTTTTGCGAGTAGTAGTGTGTCAAGAAGACATCGACCATACCATCTCCATCAAAGTCGGCACATGCGACACCCATGCTGGCCTCGTTGTTGCCGTCGACTGAGACGGCGCACCCGGCTGTCCGCGCCACGTTCTCGTACCGCAACTCAGGCCCGGTCCCTGTGCGTCGATAGAGCACGTTTTCAACCATGTCGTTGGCGACGTATATCTCGGGCTTGCCGTCGCCATCAAAATCAGTGACTGAAATTGCCAGGCCTTTGCCGTTAGGGGCAGTCAATCCCAGTGCCTCGGACGCTTCCGTAAACGTGCCGTCGCCATTGTTGAGATAGCCACGATCTGCGGCAGCGCCGTAGTCGCCGGGGCCGCAGTAACCCCGTTGACCGTTGTACTCGCATACCTTGAGATTGGTGATGTTCAAGTCCAGGTAATTCGTGACGAAGAGATCCAGCAACGCGTCGTCGTTCAAGTCCACCCAGGCCGGACTCGTGCCCCATTGCGGGTCGCCAACCGCCGCAATGTCGGTGACATTCTGAAAGGTGCCGTCGCCATTGTTCTTCAACAGCAGATTCGGGCCATAATTGCACACATAGAGATCAGGAAAACCATCGGCATCAAAATCACCGACGCAACAGCCCTGTCCGAAGCCTCCGTGTCCTGCCGCGGCCTCAATCGTGACGTCATCGAATCGAAAACGACCGTTGCGGAATAAGCGATTTATGTGTTCACTTTGCAGCGGATCGGGACTCTCCAACGGCCCGCCGTTGACGAGATAGAGATCGAGCCTGCCGTCCAGGTCATAGTCCAGCCAAGCCGCACCGCCACCCATGACCTCCGGCAGAAAAAAGCGGTCTTCAACTTCATCGTTGAAGAAAGTGAAGTCGATGCCTGATTGTCGCGCGACATCTAAGAACCGTGGGGGCACTTCAGGTGCCAACGGTGTAACGCGCAGCGGGACCAAAGTAAGCGGCTGTGGCGCGGCTGGTGTCTCCGGCGACAGCTGGGCAGCTGATGGCTGCTCGCGACACGCCGCAAAGGAACATGTCGCGAGCAACATCAGTGCCAGATAGACGATACGCTCGCTTTCATTCACGAAGCATTCATGACTCTCGGTGCATCAGTCCGGCAGTCCGACCGACTCGCCACCATTCCGCGTACCAAGTGCCCACCATATATCCTGGCTCACGGTGTCCGCGACGCCTCTTACCGAGCCGTCCGCCAAAGCGACGTTCACGGCCCCCGGATGTTCGCTGGATGCTGACATCAGGTTGCGACCATACCAATCGTCACCACCGTTAAAAATGTGGCAAGATACCTCGTTGGGCATCATGGTGTGGTTGTAACCATTGCCGGCGCCCATAAAGCTCCAGGCCCAGCCGGCGCCACGCATACGCCAGCGATTGGTGTCAAAATTCGCGCCCCGGCGGAGGCAGTCTTGACGCCTGGCGGCTGTGTTGTTGCCGTTGATCCAGCTGTTGACTACCTGATACCTGTGTTGCCGCGGCTCCGACCGGTTCCTTTTGTTCGTATCGCTGATCACGAATTCCGCGTAGAGCGCCGTGTTGGCGGTACCATCGGTTACGCTGGCAAACTTGACCATCGGGTCGTTTGTATCCTGGCGTGTGTCGCCAAGCGGATACCGGTTGTCGTAACGCATGAAGGCCACCATCCCGTTCCCCCGCGGAAAGTTCGTATTTGGGCTGTTTCTGCGATGCTCAATGTTCGACGTTCCAGTGTTGACGGCATACGTGAAGTTGCCGCGCCCCGATTGATGCTCCGTTGGATTCGAAGGACAGTTGAACACGCTCAGCTTCGTGCTCTGCGTCTGGATATTTTGATTGCCGTGCCAACCCCAGGGATCGTACGGCGCCTGACGCCAGTTCGTCCGATCATAAGCAGGCTGCTGCTCGAGGAAAGGCAACAACATCACTTTCTCAGACCACGACTGGGCTCGTGAGTCCGGGCCACGCTGCCAGGAACTTGCCGTGGCAAACGTCTTATACGTGTCATGGTAGTTGTGTTGGGCGAGCGCGATCTGCTTCATATTGTTCGTACAAGACATCCGTCTCGCCGCTTCACGGGCGGCCTGAACCGCAGGCAGTAACAACGCAACGAGGATTCCAATAATAGCAATCACGACGAGGAGTTCCACGAGCGTGAAACCGAGCCGTTTCCTCAAGAATCTGTTAGCAGTCATCAGCATTCCTCCTTAAGAAGTTAGATGATGCGAATACAAAACGGGAGAAAACCAATAGAATGAAACGTACAAGAAGTGTTTGACCGTTGCCGAGATATGAAGGGAGAAAACCCAGCAAATCGAAACGTTAGAAACATCTAGCTGTTAAGATAAATACGAATAAATCTAATGTCAAGTCTGTGGTGCACTTGTTGCGGGGGACCTGCAATGTTCCTGCCGGCGGGTGAAGATCCGCGACCGGAAGATCACCGATCTTAGCTGTGCCTAGTGACCCCCCGGATGAACAGGTTGCCACACCAATTTGCTAGTGCTTTGTCAAAGCTTGAAAGTGGGGTAAGCATCTTGCTCGCCTTGGGCTTGATATCCATAAATCGCAAGCTGGAAGCTCTCGCCACAGAATCACCAACCCAAAACCAGAATTGGACAGATTGTCAGCCGCCAAGGTCTTCCAGCTCAATAATGGCGTGCGATATCTCACACGAGGCTTTCATTGTTCTCGGCGAATCAATCTGGGAGTCTTCCCGGTTCGCCACCATTACGCGTGCCAAGTGCCCACCATATATCCAAGTCCACAGTTTCCGTGACGCTTCTTACCGAGCCGTCCGCCATCGCGACGTTCACGCCACCTGGATGTTCGCTGGACGCTGACATAAGGTTGCGGCCATACCAGTCGTCGCCACCATTGAAATTGAAACAAGATCGCTCGTTGGGCATCATGGTGTGATTGTAACCATTGCCTGTACCCGGGTGGCTCCAGGCCCAGCCTGCGCCACGCTGACGCCATCGAGTAGGTTCGTCAAAGACGGCACCCGTCTGATTCAAGCAATCGAGACGCGTTAGTAGAGTGTTGCCGTTGTTCCTCAATCCTACCCAACGATTGTACACCTGAAACTTTTGCTGCCGTCTGTCTGTCAAATCCCTCTTGGTCAGATCCGAGATCACAAATTCCGAGTAGAAGGCCGTGTTGGCGGTGCCATCTGTAACGCTTGAGAATCTGACGATAGCGTCGTTCGTATCTTTCCTTGGGTCGCTAAACAGAAAACGAGAGTCGTACCGCATGAAGGCCACCATGCCGTTCCCTCGAGCGTCGCCAGGAACGGTGATGCCCGTATTCTGGCTGTTTATCCGATGCGAAACGTGTGACGTTCCAGTGTTGACGGCATACGTAAAATTGGCACGTCCCCCCAGATGTTCGTTCGAATTCGAGGGGCAGTTGAATAACCCAAGCTTGACGCTCTGCGTCTGGATGTTCTGATTGCCGTGCCAACCCCAGGGATCGTACGGAGCTTGATACCAATTGATCAGATCATAGGAGTTTTGCTGCTCGACGTAAGGCAACAACATCACTTTCTCAGACCATGATTGGATTCGTGAGTCTCCAACAGTACCACCGCGATGCCAAGAACTTGCCGTGGCAAACGCCTTGAATGTGGCATGGTAGTTGTGTTGGGCGAGCGCGATCTGCTTCATGTTGTTCGTACAAGACATCCGTCTCGCCGCTCCGCGCGCCGCCTGAACAGCGGGCAGTAACAAGGCCACCAGGATTCCAATGATGGCAATCACGACAAGGAGTTCCACGAGCGTAAACCCCTGCCGTCCTCTCTGGAACTTGCTAGACATCATTTACGATCTCCTTATAGATAAAGATATGTGAGTTGATACGTTAAAGGCGCAGGAGCCGAAAGTCAAGAAAAAATACCACCCCGGGGGGCGGTATCGTTCGGTTACGCGCAGTTTGGTCGTATGCGTGCAGTGGACTGCCATTTCGTCTGATCTCCCCCCGCGGACCTTACCCATGGTTAGAATCTACTCCGGCCGCCTCATCGCGAAAACGCCTGCTTGAGTTCGTCTCGCCCGACTAGACCATCTTCATTTGCGTCGGCTTGCCGGATACGGTCGGCTCGCTCCCCTTCGATAGCCTGCATTTCTTCATTGGAAAGCCGGTCATCGTCGTCCTTGTCGTAGTTGTCGAACACCCGCCCGACGATCGCCTCTGGATCGAACCCAGCGCCGCCGCCAGCTTGCCGACCCCCACCGCCCCCGCGCCCGCCCCCGCCCCCGCGTCCGCCGCTTGGCCGTTCTGGTGGGTCGCCTTCCAGCTTGAGAACATACTCGTTCTCAGTGGCCACTCGGGAGACAACGATCCGTAGCGGAGTGGTATCAAGCGACGCATATTTCGCTGGCGTTAAGAGGGGCGGAGCAGCCGGCGCATTGATAATCTCGCTGGCGGTAACCACCACTTGATGTTCGCCCGCGTAGGCCCCATCGATGTAGCCATCGATATCGGTCCGCAATGTAAACCGCCCCTGCTCGTCCGTCCACCCGACGGAGCTACGTAGATTGCCATTGGTATGGCGAGTGCTGATCTGCGCGCCGGCCAGGGGCTTCCCCTGGTACATGACCTGTCCCGTCGCGGCGACGAGCGGAGGGTTCATCTGGATCGCCAGCCAGTTGATGCCATCAAAGAAGCCCACAAAGACGACGATACCACCGCCCAGGAGCAGTATCGGCAATACCAACTTCAGCACGTTTCCAATACGAAAACCTTGAGTGCTTGTAGGTAGGTCTGAATGCTGAGAATCGGTGTCACTCTCATCGTGTTCGCTGGGTTCGTTCATCGGTGGTTCTCCTAGCCTACTATTTCAGGGAAAATGTTTGCGGCGTGCCGCCAGCACCTAGCGGCTCAACAATGACAGAGGTTGATCCTGGCCGCAAATCGTCGATCACGGAAATGTCACCACCGGGCCATTGTATCTCAAAACGAACCTTCTCCGCATCCATTGGCACGGCAAAGATCTTGCGTGGGTCATGGCCAGAGAGATAACTTCCACCGCCCTTGACTTGCTGCAGCAGCATCTGGTCATTCCAACGCATGGTAATGGCAGCACCGATCGCATCCCGGTTGTTTCGCGTACCAACAAGCCGCAAGGAATAGGAAGCCGGTGTTGGAGCCTCGTCCGTGAGACGGTTATTTTGCAATACGGCCGGTGCGGTATCTTGATGTCCCATGACGAGATCCTGGTCACCGTCGTTGTCAAGATCCAGAACGCCCAGTGCACGGCCGACATGCGACTT
>JASLRF010000100.1 GCA_030744095.1 Pirellulaceae bacterium
ACTACTGCAACTGACGCGCCGACAACTTCTCGGCCGTGGCCTGAATGCCGCGGGAGCTGCTGCCCTGGCAACATTGTTGAACAGGGATGCCAAGGCGATGAAGGCAGATGCGCCCAAACGGCCCGGCGGGTTGCCGGACCTGCCTCATCATCCACCGACGGCGAAGCGGTTCATTTACTTGTTCATGAGCGGTGGGCCGGCTCAGATGGATCTGTATGACTACAAGCCTATGGTCACGAAGTTGTTCGACAAAGACCTGCCGGATTCCGTGCGGCAAGGCCAACGTTTCACCACGATGACATCAGGGCAGAAGCGCTTCCCGCTTGCTCCGTCGATGTTCAACTTCGCACAACACGGAGATTGCGGGCGATGGGTGAGCGAGTTGCTGCCACATACGGCCAAGGTCGTGGATGATCTCTCGTTCATGTACAGCGTCAATACCAACGCCATCAATCACGATCCGGCGATTACGTACATTCAGACTGGACGCGAGCTGCCCGGCTGGCCGAGCCTGGGAGCATGGCTGGCATACGGGCTCGGCGTAGCAACAGAGAACTTGCCGAATTACGTGGTCATGACGCCGACCTGGTCGGGACGAAAGAGTGCACAGGCACTTTACAACCGGTTATGGGGGACCGGGTTTCTGCCCTCGCGATTGCAAGGCGTTGCGTTGCGAGCCCAAGGCGATCCGGTGCTGTTTCTTTCGAATCCAGACGGTGTCGATCGAGAGACTCGCGGCAAAATGCTCGCAGGGCTCGCGCGGCTGAATGCAATTCAGTATGAGCAAGCGGGTGATCCGGAGACGCAAGCGCGAACGACTCAGTACGAGATGGCTTTCCGTATGCAAACTTCGGTCCCGGAGCTGACGGACTTTTCGCAGGAGCCGCAACATGTTCTCGACATGTACGGGCCGGACGTGATGAAGCCGGGCACGTTTGCAGCGAGTTGCCTGCTGGCGCGGAGGATGGCCGAGCGAGGTGTGCAGTGCATTCAGCTCTTCCATCGTGGTTGGGATCAGCATAATAACTTGCCTCGCGACATTCGCAATCAATGTCGCGATATCGATCAACCGACACGGGCCTTGATCGACGATCTGAAACGCCGCGGTATGTTGGAAGACACGCTCGTCACCTGGGGCGGCGAATTTGGTCGCACCGTCTACTGCCAAGGCAAGCTGGCGCGCGACAACTACGGCCGTGATCACCATCCACGTTGCTTCACCATGTGGATGGCGGGCGGCGGGGTCCAGGGAGGACGGTCGATCGGTATGACCGACGACTTCAGCTACAACATCGTCGAAGATCCCGTGAGGATTTCTGACATCAACAACACGATCCTACATTGCCTCGGAATCGACAACGCACGTCTATCGATCAAGTTCCAGGGCCTCGATGCGCGGGTGACAGGAGTGGAAGAATACCGTGTGCTTGAAGAGTTTCTCAGTTAAAATGCAACACAAGAAAGCTGAGCCCATGAGGAATCTTAACGTGAATCTGAGAATATCGGCCGGATTGTGCATGATCGTGGGAGCAGCGAGCCTTTTCATAGCGGTCAGCGACTCGCTTGGCGAGCCCCCTGGAAAATCTGGGGACTCCGCGGATCAGATCAAACTGGGCAAGCCGATAATGACGATCGAAGAAGCTCGTGCCCGAACGAAGCTCTTGCACACCACCTACGAATCGACGTTGATCATGGTCCATCGTGCGTACTTCGAGGAAGGTAAGCGGTTGACGGTGCCATCTCGTGTCTTGGAGGACGTTTTCTATTGGGTCGATCAGGAGACGCATGGCAAGACGCGCTGGATCTCCGTGAATACCGAGGCCATGAACATCGACCACGAGCCGGAAAGCGAGTTCGAAAAGAAGGCTGCCAAAGCGCTTGCCTCGGGAAAAGATGATTTCGAACTGATCGAGAAGGGAGTCTATCATCGCGCCGGCGCGGTAACGCTCGTTGCCTCCTGCCTCCGCTGCCATGAACCTACGCTCATGCAGAATCGACGGCGAAAGCGCGTCGTCGGGCTCGTCATCAGCATCCCCGTCAAGCAAGACTAGGCCTAATGTCTACCCGCGAACTTCCGTCCGTTTTGCGAGTGGCCGTCGTTGGCGGTGGTATCACGGGGCTCGCTGCCGCTCATCGCTTGACGGAACTTGTTCCCGATGTCCAGCTATCCTTGTTCGAATCCAGCCATCGGCTCGGTGGTGCGTTGGAAACAACGCGTCGTGACGGTTTTTTGATCGAGGGGGGTGCGGACAATTTCATTACGACGATCCCTTGGGCGATGGACCTGTGCCGGCGGATTGGATTCGATGACCAGCTCATTCAGACCAACTCGGGCTACCGCCACGCGTTTGTCGTGCGGAAGGGCAAGCCCGTACCAATCCCTGACGGCTTCGTTGTGATGGCACCGTCGAAGGCTTGGCCGATGCTGACCACGCCGATCTTGAGTCCGCTTGGCAAACTCCGTCTGGCCTGCGAGTATTTCGTCCCGCAACGGCGAGCGGGCGAGGAAGAAAGCCTTGCATCGTTCGTGCGGCGTCGCTTCGGCCGCGAGACTTATGACCGGCTCGTGCAGCCGTTGGTCGGCGGTATCTACACGGGAGATCCAGACAAACTCAGTCTGCAATCCACGATGCCACGTTTTGCGGAGATGGAAGCGAAACACGGCAGCCTCATTCGCGCGTTGCGAAACCAGCCGAAATCGAAAGAACGAAGCGGCGGGGCGCGCTACAGCATGTTCGTCGCGCCACGGGACGGAATGTCGAGCTTAGTGGACGCCATTGCCAGCAAGCTGCCAGTTGGATGCAGTCACTTGGACGCCCCCGTTGAACGAATTGCAGAAGTCCAGTGCGGGTGGTCCCTATCGTTTGCGAGAGACGTTGACAGTCCAAGCGAGTTCGACGCAGTTATTCTTGCGACACCGGCGATGCCCACCGCCAAGCTTGTCGCATCGCTCGATGACGATGTCACCCGAGAACTCAAAACGATTCATCATGCGAGCTGTTCGATTGTCTCTGTCGGCTATGCGCGCGATCAACTCACACATCCGCTCGAAGGATTCGGCTTGATTGTGCCTGAGATCGAACAGCGAAAGATTCTGTCGGCCAGTTTCTCGAGCATCAAGTACGCAGGTCGCGCCCCGGATGATCACGTCCTAATTCGCGTCTTCATAGGCGGCGACCGTCAGGCCCAACTTGCCGAATCTCCCGACGACCAATTGCTGGACATGGCTACCGGCGAGCTTCACGAACTGCTTGGTATCCAGGGCGATCCCAGCCTGGTGCAGATCAGCCGCTGCAAAGCTGCGATGCCGCAGTACTTCGTTGGTCACGTGGACAAGCTCTTTCGCATCCGCCAGCGGCTGAGTCGCCATCCCGGTCTGCACCTCGCAGGAAACGCGTATGACGGTGTGGGTGTGCCTAACTGCATCCACAGTGGCGAGCAGGCCGCGGAAAGCCTGGCAAAGACCTTCGCGCCTTCGTCAACAGTCTCTTAAGCCACAACTTCTTTGATTGCCCGACCATGTACGTCGGTCAGTCGCATGTCACGGCCGGCGAAACGGAATGTCTGTCTGGTATGGTCCACACCCAGCAGGTGCAGCATGGTGGCGTGCAGATCGTGGATCTCGACCCTGTTCTCGACGGCTTTGTAGCCGAATTCGTCAGTCGCGCCGAAAACCGTACCGCCTTTGACACCGCCGCCGGCCATCCAAACAGTAAAGCCGAAGGGGTTGTGGTCGCGGCCATCGCGACCTTGGGCGAACGGTGTGCGGCCGAATTCGCCGGCAAACACGACAAGCGTCTCGCTCAACAGGCCGCGACGATTGAGATCGATCAACAGCGCTGCAATCGGCTTATCGACGGACCTGGCGTTCTTGTTGTGCCCGTCTCTCAGCTTGCTGTGTTGGTCCCAACGGTCGCCGTTGCCATTGGGACAAGTGAGTTCGATAAAGCGCACGCCGCGCTCGATGAGTCGCCTGGCCACGAGACAGTTGTGGCCGTAAGTTCGCGTGTTCTTGAACTTGTCGTTCAACCCGTACAGTTCGAGTGTTTCCTTGGACTCACCGGTCACGTCCATTAACTCTGGTACCGCTGTCTGCATGCGGGCGGCAACTTCGTAGTTCGCGATGGCTGCCTCTAGTTTGTCAAGCTTGCCCATGCGCTGCATCGCTGTCTTGTCGAGACGCCGCATCAGGTCGAGCTTGCTTTGCTGCCGTTGCGGCGTTTCCCAAGGCTTGATGTTTGCTACTGGTGTATCACCCGCGTTGAAAACTGATGCCTGGTAGGTTGCCGGAAGATAGCCGCTGTTGAAGTTGTCGAGCCCGCCCGGCGGAGTCAGCCCACCATTGAGCACGATGAAACCCGGCAAGTTCTGACACTCACTGCCCAGTCCGTACGTTATCCAGGCGCCCATGCTGGGACGTCCTTGGATGGGATGTCCGGTGTGTAGGAAGTAGTTGGCAAACGTGTGTTCGGAGAACTTCGCCGTCATCGAGCGAACAAAGGCCATCCAATCGGCACATTTTCCAAGGTTGGGAAACAAGTCACTCACCGGCAATCCGCTCTGGCCATAGCGTTTGAACTTCCACGGGCTGGCCAAAGTCAACCCCATGTTGTCGAACTGCAGTGTTTTCTTGTCGACGTTCAAGCCGAACGGTTTGCCGTCCTCCTTGTCCAGGCGTGGCTTGGGATCAAACGTATCGACTTGCGACGGACCGCCATCCATGTAGAGAAAGATGACGTTCTTCGCCTCGGATGCAAAATGTTTTGGCTTCGGCGCTAAGGGGTTGAGTTGTTTGTCTAGAACGTCGGCGTCCGTTGAAGCAAACCCCCTGCCGGCCAACATCGCCGTCATTGCAACCGCGCCAAAGCCGTTTGCACATTGGGCCAGCATGTCGCGTCGCGTGATCGGCGGATGAAGTACTCGGTTGCACTCAAACATTGTCTCGTACCTATTCGTTCTAACGCTGTAACCGGTGTTTTGATTAGCCGACAAAAATGAACTCCTTCAGATTCCACAATACATGTCCGAAATCAGTCCACAGTGTTTGGTTATTCTGCCACGCGTCGTTTTCCAATCCCATGGTGGTTGCCTCGTCCTGCAGGAATTTCAAGGCATCGGACAATTCATCATCGGTGGGTGGTCGCGCGAAAGCCAACTCGTACATCCGGCCAATGCGTTGCTCGGGCGTCTTTCCGGGGTCAGCCAACATCCGCTTGGCCCACAGTTCGGCTTGCTCCTTGACAAACAGGTCGTTCATCAGGATCAATGCCTGCGCGGGCACGTTGGAGACATTTCGGCGCCCTACCGGTTGCGTCGGAATTGGTACATCAAATGTTAGCATCATGGGCGATAAGAAATTGCGACGAACCGACAGATAAATACTGCGTCGGCCGGCTCCGTCGAGCGGTCCACTCTGGGGACGTCCACGGCCAGTCATGAACGCAGTCAAAAAGACCGGGATTGGTGGACCTTCTAGCTTTCGATCCAATCGGCCTGACACAGCCAGGATCGCGTCACGAACTGCTTCACCTTCCAACCGTCGCACGCGCATACGGTGCAACAGGATATTGTCAGGGTCTTCCCTTTCCGCCCGCGCGTCGAGCGGTGTGCTTGACATCTGGTACGTTCGACTGGTGACGATCTCGCGAATCAACGTCTTGAGCGACCAACCGCCGGCGACAAACTTCTCCGCCAAATGGTCGAGTAGTTCGGGATGTGATGGCGGCCGACCGAGAACACCAAAATTGTCAGGTGTTGGCACGATTCCTTGACCGAACAGATGATGCCAGACGCGATTGACCATCACGCGTGAGAGGAACGGGTTCTGTTGGGTGTCGACCATCTGCCGGACAAGCTCAAGCCGCCCGCTATGGGTTGCATACGTCTGTGGTTCGGTTCCGGCGATCGCTTCGAGAAAGCGCCGCGGGACAACGTCGCCGGGGTTGTTGCTTCTCCCACGGATCAACAATGTTTCGTCTTCGGCCGTTCCATCCCAAATGGCCATGGCAGTGCGTGACGTCTTCTTGATTCGAGTTGCCAGCTTAGCCCGTTGCTCGAAATACGGTTTGGCGATTGCGGTGAGTTGACTATCTATGGAGCTTTCTGTTGCGACAAACAGGTTCCTGTGCTGAACCATCCAATCGGCCAACCTCGCTTGATCCAAATCCATTGGCGATTTCGCACTGCCGGCCGATAGCTTATGACACGTGGCGACAAACACAGTTTGCAACGCTACGGCCAACGATTCTGGCGACTCGATTGCCCCATCGGACAAGGCTCGCTCGAACAGACGATGGGGCTCCGATATTGCGGCGGGCCTCTTTTCGGAATCCACAACCATCAATACTTCAAACTGGCCACCATCATCTGGCACAAACTCCAAATGCGCGCGGTGTCCAACATAGCGGTCGAGCCGGTGGCTCACCCACTGAGGCTCGTTGTGCCCCTTTATCGTCTGGATCAACGCACCGTGCAGTGGGCCGGCAATAAGACGATGCGAATCGACGACGGCCTGAACTTTACCCGCGCCCTTGACGAGATAATGAATCGTGCCGCTGTGGATCGTAAACGTTGGAGTGCAGAGTGTCTGGCCACTGCGCGAGACATTGCCCAATGCGCCGGGATCTGTTTCTGTTCCGCCGGGCAACTTCAGCCCGCTCCACAACGGATCTCGCCGCGCCGCGCCGTACGTAAAAATGCCGGCAATTGGGAATGCCGTGTCGTTTCTCAAACGTAGGGCACCGGGCCGCACTGGCCTTTCTCCGAAAGCAAAACCATCCTGCGCCCACTCGCGCTGGCTCGCCTTCGCGTAGTCGACGACAACGCGTACGTCGCGCCACTCCTCATCGTGTTTTGTGCGCTCTGTCTGTAGACGC
>JASLRF010000101.1 GCA_030744095.1 Pirellulaceae bacterium
CCTTGGCAACGGGCGACTTGAACGCGTTAGATCCGACGGAACCTGGCGTGTTGAATTTTGCCGCCAACGATTTTCGCGTGCGGATCGACCCGCGTTTCGCCAGCGGCCTCTTGGTGATGGACAATGGCATCCAATGGAACGAGGACTTTGGCGAGAACTGGTTTGTTAACTCAATGGTCGGGGTCGGGGCGATGTTGGGTCTGGACCTGGCCAACGACTTGCCGACTAGCAACGTCATGGCATTGGTTACGGCGCCGACCGATCCGATCACCGGCGACAGTGTTCCGTTCTTCAACGTCGGTGACCCGGAGTCGATTTACCCGGGCAACGCGGACATTATTCATGGCCAACACCTGTATCGTCCTGACGGGATCGATATCGACTTGTACCGTTTCACAATCGATCTTGACGAAGGACGCGTTGGCCGATTCACGGCGGAGACGTTTGCCCAACGTCTACCGAATTCCAGCCTCTTGGACACGGTCGTCCGTCTGTACCGCGAAAACGCCAACGGCACACGTGAACTGATCGCGCAGAACGACGACTATTTTAGTCGCGACTCGCTGATCGAGATGGATCTTGGACCGGGTGCTTACTACATCGGGGTCAGCGCAGGCGGCAACAGCGACTACGATCCGACAATCGAAGGCACGGGCATTGGTGGTGCCAGCCAAGGTGTTTACGACTTGCGACTGAACTTCCGTTCACAAGTGGAAGACGAAAATACGATCCGCGACTTGGACGGTCAAAAGACCGCCTTGGATGGCGATGCCGACGGAGTAACCGGTGGCGTTTACAGCTTCTGGTTCCAGACTCGGCCTCTGAATCGCGTGCTGGAAATCACCGGCGACGGCAACTCATTCCTCGACGGGCAAGTGGTGACCATTACGAACAGCCAGGGTGTCGTCAAGCGATTCGAGTTTGACAACGACACCCCTCCGAATTTCGCAGCTGGCAACCAGCCCGTTTCTTTCACGGAGTTCAGCAGTTCCGAGACTCTGGCGCAGACGTTGAGTACCAAGATCACCAACGCTGGATTTAATGTAAGTGCGACGACCGAAGGTACGAATCGTATCACCTTGTCTGGGGAGCGTTTGGTTTCACTGAGTTTTGGTTTTGTTGGAATCGAAATTGAAGGCAAGACAATTTTCGTTGACAAGACGGCGGGGCCGAACGCCGACGGATCGCTTGAGAAACCGTTCAACAGCATTGCTCGCTCTGGCCAGACAAACTCCTTTGCGGCTACGCACCCGGACGATATTGTTCGCATCGTCGGCAACGGCGGCACGGACCAAAAAATCGACAGCTTGGGTGACAATTTTGCCTATGAAATTGGCTTCCCCCCGGCCGGTGGACCGGCAAACCTGGAAGATGGGACGGAAATGGCCGTCCCGCGGGGTGTCACGGTGATGATCGACCCGGGCACGATATTCAAAATGCGCCGCTCGCGGATTGGCGTGGGCAGTTCTTCGTTGACGGTCAATCGTAGCGGCGGAGCGTTGCAAGTCTTAGGCACGCCGGAGCGAAATGTCTTCTTCACGTCGTGGCTGAATGAGAACATCGGATTAGACACGCATCCCCCGACAACTTCAGCCACTCGCGGTGATTGGGGCGGCATTGTCTTTCGGGCCGATATCGACAACGGCGAATCGCGACCGAGCCTGGAAAATGAAGGCATCTTCTTGAATTACGTCAACCACGCCGACATCAGTTATGGCGGTGGTGGCAACGTTGTCATCGGCGGTATCCAGCAAATCGTAAATCCGATTCAGATGACAGAAACGCGCCCCACAAT